>DASVBA010000830.1:0-4829 GCA_036376095.1 Chryseolinea sp. | reverse complement strand
TACGGTGTCTCTATCAAGCTTGTCAAAAGGTACGACCCTAACCTGGAACAATTCGAAAAACGGTATCCTGACCAATTGAATCAGCGTGGTCCCCAGCGCCGCGGCTACCAAATTCACGACGGCAGCCTGCGCGATGAACTGCAGAAAAAGATCTTTCGTTAGGGCGCCGGATACTTTCCGGGCAGCAATTTCTTTAAACCTAGCCTTGGTCTGCGAGATCGTGAGATTCACATAATTCATCCAGGCCATTAATAGCACAGCTATAGACACCGTTGCAAGGACTTTTAACGAGAACCTTGACTTGTTTTGAAATGTATCGGCATTATAGTTTTCACTGAACACAATTTCGGAAAGAGGTTGGGATAGAAAATTAATCTTTAGATGGGGATTCTCTTTCATGTACCATCCCATCAGGTGGTCAAAGTTTTTTGTGAGGATTGCAGTCAGGTCGTCGTCCGCACGCTTTAACTTGCAATAGTGACGCGTCCACGGGACATTTCTGTCAGGTTGATTCCACACCGCCAGTCTGGTGGCATTTGAAAAGACCATGTCAAACTGCAGATGAGAGTTCGATGGCAGGTCGCGAAAAATACCCGTCACTGTGAAATCCAAACCATTGACTTTAATCCATTGGCCAATCGCTGGAAGCTGACCGAATATGCGTAAAGCATTTTGCTCAGAGATAGCTACTGATCCTGCTTTTTCCAGAGCCGTTGTGCGGTCTCCGGCAACGAATTCCAAACCAAAGAATTCAAATATGTTTTTATCAGCGCAAATCGCCTTCTCCTCTTTAGCGGTGTATAAATTCTCGTGGTCCCGATCTACAGAAAGGACCAGATTGGCTCTAAGCCCGGGGCTGGAATATTCGTAGAAATGCTCCTGGGCGGTGAGTCGGGTAAAATCCTCTATGAGATCTTGTTGGTGCAGTTCACTGCTGATATGACCCAATTGACCAGCAATAATAAGGTGCCCCCAGCTTTTCCCCTTGTCTTCGGACCAGTTCCAATCGAAGAGGATACGTGAAATGCGATCGTGATCTTTTATGAACTTATCACTCCGAAATTCCGACACTGTAAAAGGCCACAACACAAAAAATACCGCAAACCCGATTGCGAGGCCAGCAACATTGATGATCCCAAAGAAAGGGTTTCTAATTAAGAGTCTGACCGCAAGCTTCACATAGTTTAGCAGCATGGTGGGTGGGTTTTGCCGGAGTAAGTGCCAATTAGATTCCAGAAATATAAAAGCTTGCTAATATTCATTTTTGGAGGGTCAGGCCCGTGTCTAGCCATATTGTGTATCGATTTGAAACAATGGCCGTGTTTCATTTTAAAACACACAGCAATGGTGAAGGAGCGGCTCCAAATTTCCTATTCATATTTCAGCGCCTCCACAGGATTTCTTCTTGCAGCCCTCCACACCAACGATGCGACAGTTACCAACAACAGCAAAATCAATATTGCGACCGGCAGTGTAAAATGCCACCACTGTAGCGTCACTCGTTCCGAAAATTTTTCCAGATACGACTGCATAAGAAAGTACGCCAACGGTAACGCAATGACGACCGCGATGCAGACTTGTTTGAAAGTTGGACTCAACAAGATTTGCCCGATCTGATACAGCTGTGCACCCAGCACCTTTCTTATTCCAATTTCTTTCGTCTTTGAAACAACTTTGTTTGAGATCATGCCCAGAAGGCCAAGGCAGGCAATACCAATTGCGATTGAAGTAAATAGTGTTATCTGATTTCTTGCAATTTTTTCACTCTGGTAATGTGAGTTCATGTGGCTATCGAGAAAATACCAATGAAAAAGTTCCCCTGGGAAGATTTGCTGAAATTTAGCTTCAATGGTTTCTGTAAGATCATTTCTTCCATTTAAGCGGATGGACATCTTCGCCGGTACGTTATTTTGAAAGAGATAATTTCCATAGGTTAAGATAGTTCCCCGGTTTGTCTCGGTCGATATAGTTGACTGCTGATATAGCGGACTATATCGATGGTCCTCAATCACTCCGATAACTTCCGCTTTGGTTGCTGCGGAACGCCAGGGGTACTTTTCGACGTTAACAGCTTTGCCAATTGCTTCTTCCGGCGTCCAGCCCACGTTCTTTGCGGCTTCGCGGCTGATTATTACACTATTTCTGTCAGCTGGATTTTCAGCGATGAAATTCCGGCCAGCGATCAGCTCAAGTTTATAAAAGGGAATAAATCGCTCATCAACACCTCCATCACTTTTGGGCACAGCCCGTGCATCAAATCGGTCAAATTGCCAAAAAGCCACTCTATTTCTTACCAAGTCACCAACGACTGTACGGCTAATCGTGACGTCTTCAATCCCCGTTGTCGCCCTGAGCTCATTCTTCAGCGTCTCTACACCATTATTTCTGCCGATGATCGAGTTATCAACCGGAAGCTCAATGACCATCACTCCGTCGCGGTCAACTCCCCACGAGCTATTAAGGACAAAATTTACCTGACTAAATACTGCCCCCAGCCAGACAATAAGTACAATTGCAATACAGAACTGCAGCACTGATGTGATTTTTGTGAAGTTCCGTCCCTCTGAAAAAACTTTTCCGAAATTAAATAATGAACGAATTGTGAGTTTCCACATGGTGAGCGCGGGGTGTAAGGCAGCGATCAACACACCGATAACCATGACACCGACGAAAATCAAGGCTGTCTCAAGCGTTATCTCATTCCAGTCTGGCACAACAAGTTGAAAAAGTATTTCCAGGGGAGATTTCAGCAATTGAATAATTGTAACTGCCACAAGCACTGAAAGTGAATTGATGATCAGCGACTCAACGAGGAACTGATTAATAAAATCATAAATCCGTGCTCCCGCGGTCTTCCTCGTGGCTAACTCTTTCATACGACCAGTCTGGAAAGACAATTGAAGATTCAGATAATTGATCCATGCCATGAGGAGTACTACAATTCCTACAACCAAGAAAACCTGAAGTTTGAATTTGGACTTGGGTGAATACGCGTCGTTTTGAAAAACTTGAAAAGCCGCGTCCTTCAGCTTTTGAAAATGAAACTCAGAAGTTGAACCAGGAAAATGTTCGTAAATAAAACCCCAATGCAATTTTGATTCACCCTCCAATTCCTTTTTAAGTTTGGTTTTAAGTTTGGTGATATCCGCTCGCTCATTAAATCTATAATAACCAATCGCCGTTTCCTGAAACGGATCTGTGCTCTCCATTGCATTACTGATATGCAACGTTGAAAATAGAACGTCGGCGTTTTGGTGAGTGTTGTGGCCGAAATCTTTGAAAACACCGGTCACGGTAAAGGATCTGTCATCATTCAGCAAAAGAGTCTTTCCGACGGGATTTTTGTCACCGAAGTATTTTGTTGCTATTGATTCCGACACTACCACAGCATCTGCACTGTTAAGAACAACCTTAGGTGAACCGGTTGTTAAAGGAAAAGAAAAAAACTCAAAAAAATTCGGATCCGCGAAAGCGCAATTCGTTTCTTTGAATGAGATTCGTTCATCATCTTCATCAATATATGATAGCCTGACGTCCCTATCAAACTCCGAATAACCGGCGGTATCTGTTTGAGGGCCATGCCAACGGATTGCATCGAAATTTTTCTGATAGATAATTCGGGTCAGGTCTTCGATATCACTGTTCTTCTCCTTAACTAATTTTAAAAGAATTGGCGGCAAGGTGCTGAACACATAGTCATCCCAGCTATCACCTTCGGCAAAACGAAAATGATGATAAACGCGGTAAATCCTTTCGTGTTCTTTATGAAACTGGTCGCTTCCCAATTCATAGGTTGCATGCTGCCATAAGACAAAGAACACTGCAAAGCCGACGCTAAGTCCGACTACATTGATGAAAGTAAAAAATGGACTTCTTACTAGTAGTCTCAGTGCGAGTTTAATGTAGTTGAGCAGCATAGTAGGATTAATTATTCATACTTCAATGCGTCCACCGGATTACTCTTCGCGGTTTTGTAGAGTACTGAAGTAATGGTCGCAAACATGATGATCAGCAATAGCAACGCTGGGATGGTATAATGCCACCAGCTCATTTCAAGTCGTTCCGAGAATTTTGTCAGATATTGTTGCACCAGGTAATAAGCCAACGGTATGCCTACCAAATTCGCAATTAGCACCTGTCTCACTGTCGTGTTCAAAAGCAGTGCCGCGATCTGATCCATTCGGGCGCCGAGCACCTTGCGGATCCCGATCTCTTTGGTTTTTTCTACTGCTTTATTAGATATCATTCCGAGAAGGCCAAGGCACGTGATTCCTACAGCAAGCACTGAGAAGAATGCGAGCTGATTTCGGGTCGACCTTTCATCGGCGTAATTCATTCCAATCTTCTCGTCGAGAAAGGTCCACTTCATCGGCTCCTGATAAGTTTTTTGAAAAAGGGCGTCAATACGCTCAACCACTTCGTCGGTTTTTTTCAGGTCTATCTTGAACGTTATCTTGAGTGGTTTGAAGTGTGGAACCGCATAGCCCTTATAAGTGAGGACAACACCCCGGTCACGCTCGGTCACGTCACTGAAAAACGGTCGGAACTCGTAGTCTTTGATAACGCCGATCACTTTTACTTCAACATTGCGTTCTTCTTCCATGATAATGATATTTTGTCCAATAGCTTCCTCAGGAGAAGAAAATCCAAATCTAAAGGCGGAGGCTTTGCTGATCAGGATAGATTTTTGATCGGCCGGGTTGTCGGCCTGGAAGTTTCTTCCGGCAATGAGCTCGATGTTGAACGTGCTAAGGAATGATTCATCGACGCCGCCATTAGTATCTTGACCGAACCAGAATTCACCTCCTGGCAATCGCAAGCTTATACCG
>DASVBA010000173.1:0-3030 GCA_036376095.1 Chryseolinea sp. | reverse complement strand
AGTAAATCGTTGGGACGTTGAGATGTTTCCGTATACACCGCGGGTGAATTCCGTATGCACTGCAAAAGCGCCGTACGAAATGGTGACCTACCAGTTCATCAGATTCACCGCCAACAAATCCAAGTCAACTGCAAGGGATTATCCCCAGATCTTTTACAAGCATGATGATTTCCTCAAGGAAGTTGGCAAAAACGCCGTTGTCGTCACTGAGGGGATTTTTGGTGAATTCGATGGAGGCATTCTAATAATAAACGGCAATATCCCGAAAGAATCAATCGAGTCAGATCCTGCGATCCAACAAGGATTACTAACCTTGGATATTAAGAGACTCTGGATTGCCAAAGGCTCGTTCTGTGAAAAATTGTAACATCAAATCCCAAATAGATTGTTTAACTCCAGGTCGATGTTACCTATTATGAACGCAAAATCGTCGATTCGTTCCACGAAGTCCAGCTTGTTCACGTCAATGATCAGAAGCTTGCCCAACTTGTAGTTGCCGATCCACTCTTCATAACGTTCATTTAGTTTGCGCAGGTAATCTAACCGGATAGCATATTCATAATCCCGTCCCCGCTTTTCTATTTGTTGAACAAGTTTCGGAATATCGGCCTTCAGATAAATAAGCAATTCAGGAGGTTGAACAAAGTTTATCATCGAATGGAAAATGTCGAGATAGCTTTGATAATCGCGGTCGCTGATGTTACCGCTGTGGTGAAGGTGCGCCGCAAAAATGTAGGCATCCTCGTAGATGGTGCGGTCCTGAATGGTTGTCCTTTCATTTCCACGGATTTCATTCACCTGTCTGAACCGGCTATTCAAAAAGTAGATCTGCAGGTGAAATGCCCATCTGGTCATGTCCTGATAAAAGTCGCGCAAATAAGGATTCTTATCCACCGATTCATAGAGCGGAAGCCAATTGTAATGTCTTGAGAGTTTTTCCGTCAACGTGGTCTTGCCACTCCCGATATTTCCGCAGACGGCGATATGCTTTATCTTTTGTTGCATCAGCAAAAAATAAGATTGATTACTTCATCGGTCTATTCGCTCGCAACAATAGCAATTTTATTGCCCTTTTTGTTAACACTTAGCCTTGTTACTCCCTTTAATTCTAAAGTCGACATGCCTTCAATTTCTGTCCACCCATCCGAGGTCCCGGGATCAAAATAGTAAAGCTTCTCTCCATCACTCATGATAATCTTCCCGTCGGGAGTCCAACTGAGATCTTCGCGACCAGGCAGGGCTGCAGTTATATTGGTCGCAATCCTGGTTTTAGTCTCGAGCTTTTTAATTACCCAAGGATCAGCGGATTTATCAACGAAGCTCATCTCCGACGATTTTGGAATCGCATGCATTGAACGTCCAATATTGCTGGCAATGATGGTGTCCTTTTTGCTTGATAGAGAGTACCAACGCAAGGTATGAGGCTCGCCAAGAACAAAAAGAATAAGATCTGTTTCATTAACCCATGCATGATAGCCCACTTTCAAATTGTTGATCAACACAATAGGTGTTCCTCCGGCCAGCGGATATTTCGCAAGGTCCTGGACACCATCATCGCGTTGAATAATGCAGGATAAAAATTTGCTGTCGGGAGTAACGGTTGGTGAAAACTCCCTTTCGCTTGTTTCGGTGATTTTCTTTGTGGAGTTTTTTGAATAATCGTAGACGAGGATGTCGGTACGTCCGCTCGTATCAGCCTGTGAGTAATAGATCAATGGTTCATTCGGATGAAAGTACGGCTGGTTATCGTAACCTTTGTGGTTTGTTATATTCTTGCCATTTGAAATGATGATCTTGTCTTTCCTGATCTTCAAGTCGAAGAGATAGATTTCAGATCCGGGCTGAGCGAACCCAAGCGTGCTCACACATAAAAGAATTAGGCAACATAGTCGTCTTGTCATTTCCTTGTTCGATTTGTCTGCAGTGGAGGGTCACCAAGAACCACATTTTTTAATGCTTTACATTGTGATCGTTGTGCATCCTTTGTGATCTTTGTGACCCTGCATTACAAAGCTGTGAATTACCAAATAAAGTTACCTTTTAACATGAAAAAATCTCTATGCCGATTCACACTTTCCATGTGTCTGTTCCTATCAATGGTTTCAGCACAGGGACAAAGCAAGTACGTGCTTGAAGCAGATCGAATTTTTGACGGCCAGCAATTACATTCGGGTTGGATTGTGCTGGTCGAGAATAATCTTATAACTGCCGTCGGGCAGGCCTCGCAGGTTTCGGTGCCAACAGATGCGGTTAGGCTGAAATTTCCCGGTTGTACATTGCTTCCAGGGTTGATTGAAGGACATTCTCACCTTCTGCTACATCCGTATAATGAAACTTCGTGGGATGATCAGGTGCTTAAGGAATCTGATGCGCTTCGTGTCGCACGCGCAACGGTACACGCAAAAAAAACTTTGCAGGCAGGATTTACAACGGTTCGCGATCTAGGGAGCGAAGGGGCCGGCTATTCTGATGTGGGCTTGAAGATGGCTATTGCAGAAGGAATAATCCCAGGGCCGAGAATGATCGTCGCTGGCCCGGCGATCGTTGCCACGGGCAGCTATGGGCCTAAGGGATTTGACACCGATTTCAAAGTAATGCTGGGCGCGGAACAAGCCGACGGAAACACCATCGTAAGGGTGGTAAGAGATCAGATTGGCAAAGGCGCAGACTTCATAAAAGTCTATGCAGACTACAGATGGGGTCTAACGAACGAAGCGCGGCCTACATTTTCAATTGAGGAGCTAAAACTTGCGGTTGAGACTGCCGCGAGCAGTGGCCGGCCCGTTGTGGCGCACGCGACCACAGCAGAAGGAATGCGAAGGGCGGTATTGGCAGGTGTTGAAACGATCGAACACGGAGACAATGGCACCCTTGAAATTTTTCAATTGATGAAAGAAAAAGGTGTGGCCCTTTGTCCAACGCTGACTGCTGATGAAGCCATAAGTGAATACCGTGGCTGGAAAAAGGGCAGCGCTCCCGAACCCGCCGCCATTAAGGAGAAACGCGAAAGCTTCGCCCTGGCTCTAAAAG
>DASVBA010000811.1:0-3247 GCA_036376095.1 Chryseolinea sp. | reverse complement strand
CGGTATCGCGCAGATTGAAACGGTAAGCGCATTAAAACATATTGATTCCATAGCAGCTGTCGATGGTGTGGATGTATTATTTGTAGGACCATTCGATCTTACTACTGCTCTTGGAATATTTGGACAACTGGATCATCTCCTGTACCAACAAGCGATCAGGGACGTTGCTGACGCTGCCAGGAAACACGGTAAGGCTACCGGCGTTCTCCTGCGCGATCCAAAAGAATACCATATGTATTTTGATCTCGGTTATCGGTTCCTTGCCTGCGGCGCCGACGGTGCATTTGTGAGACAGGGTGCCGACGATATGATAAAACAACTGAATTTTTACAAGTCAAAAAAATAAGAGTTGATATGGAAAAAATAGGGTTCATTGGATTGGGAATAATGGGGCGACCCATGGCAAAACATCTGATAAAGGCAGGATATCCTCTCTTGATCCTATCCAAGAGCAACGCTGCCGGAGAGTTGCAAAAAGAAGGAGCAACAGCATTTGAACATCCCTCGCAGCTTGCGGCCGAAGCTGATATCGTCATCACAATGCTTCCTGATTCGCCAGAGGTTGAGGCTATAGTTTTGGGAGAAAACGGCGTGCTGGAAGGCATCAGAAAAGGATCACTCTTTATAGATATGTCCACGATCGCACCGGCGACGAGCATCGCATTGTTTGAAGCATTTGCAAAAAAGGGAGTAGAGGCTCTCGATGCGCCGGTATCCGGAGGCCAGGCCGGAGCGGAAGGGGCGACGTTGTCGATAATGGCCGGGGGAAATGAATCTGCATTCCAACGCGCGGTACCTGTTTTCGAGAAGATGGGAAAGAATATAGTTCACATCGGCAAACCTGGTGCGGGACAAACAACAAAGGCGTGTAACCAGATCGTTGTGGGCCTGACTATTCAGGCGGTTGCCGAAGCGCTTACGCTGGCGAAAAAATCAGGCGTGGATGTTGCCAAAGTCAGAGCAGCATTATTGGGAGGATTTGCTCAGAGCAAGATTCTTGACCTCCATGGACAACGTATCATCGACAGAAATTTCAAGCCGGGGTTCAAGGTGAAGCTTCACAGGAAAGATATGAACATTGCGTTGCAGACGGGAAAGCAGTTGTCAGTGCCCTTGCCTGCATCTTCGATTGTAGCGTCGCAGATGGATGCATTGATAGCAAGAGGTGACGCTGAGCTCGATCATAGTTCATTGGCATTGTTGGAGGAAACGCTGGCGGGAATGTAGGCCGTGTCAACGCAGCGACTCACGTACCAATCCAAGAGCGTCCATTTTGGTTACCGAGGTGGAATCACCCAACTCATTCAACATTTCCGCGGATCGTTCAGCCAAGAACAGATCCATCCGATTCAATTGATCATTTTGCTTCACGGCGGTATGTAGCTGTTGATAGTGAAACTCAAAAAGCGTAGAACATAGTGGTCTTGCCATGTCCTGCCTTCCCAGGGATGACAGCAATTCGGCAGCCTCAAGATTGGTATAAGAAGGTTCCAAATGTTCCTTATAAAGATTGTCAACAGCAAATAAGAGGATCTTTTCCGCCATTTCCGGTTTTCCGCTTCCAATGTATGCCTCAGCCAACGTGTTGAACGACTGCCGGACAGGTGTGATCATCCTTGCGTAATAATCTTCGTAGTTAAAGTAAACACCTGTATCGGCAAGATTCGAATAGTCCGCTTTTTCCATAAGATTCTTTGCGGTCAGATCAAGATCTACGCTTAGCCCTTTCTTCGGATTTTCGAACGGAGTAAGACGATAAACGTTTCCTTCCTGCACTACATAAGGATCGAGCTCAAGTCCCGCTGTGTTTAAGGAAGTAAAGTTAAAATACACAGGTCTCTCCCAGTTGTTGCTGATCACGACATCGAGCAGCGCCAGCCCACTCTTTTGAAGATAGTTGCCATTAACACGTAGCGCCATTTGTATCGGCTTCTGGGTACTGTCGCTGCCCGCGTTCAAAAGAATAGTACGCGAAGGAAGTATGTTGTAATAATCTCCTCCACCCGTAGGAACTTTCAATGCTGAATGCTCCTGTTTCAAAAGCTGAAGATATTTTCTGAAATCAATTCCACCCTTAAAGCTCTCTTGAATGTACAATACGTCATTTGGTCCGTATTGTCTATATGCTTTTGCGTCGAGTGTAAGCTTAAATGGCTCGGACTCATAATACTTTTTCCTCAGCTGGTTTATGTACCAGTCCGTGTTGAAATAACTGAGCACCATCACCCGAACATCAGTTCTGTATCCTTCTACCTCCTGCAGATACCAAAGGGGGAACGTATCATTATCTCCTCCCGTGAACAAAATAGCATTCGGCTGGCAGCTTGCTAAAATGTTCCGCGCATTATCCACCTGGAAAGTACGTCCGGTGCGGTCATGATCATCCCAGTTCTCGATGGCCATCCACAACGGTATGCCCAGACAAAGAATCGGAAGGATAACCGCGGACATCTTTGTTCTTAAGAGCAGGCTCGACAACGAAATTATTCCAACACTTATCCAGAATGCAAATGCAATGAACGAACCGACATAGATATAATCCCGCTCCCTGGGTTCGACCGGTGGCGAATTCAGGTACAGCGCGAGCACTATTCCGGTGACCAAAAAAAATAGCATAATGGAAATGAATCCTTTCCGGTCTTTGCCGAACTGAAAGAACATTCCAACTAACCCGACAATGAGCGGAACCATCCAATATTGATTTCGCGCCTTGCTATTGAATTCATCGGATAGTTTCCGTGCGTCCAATGGAGACAACCATGCACTGTTTTGATGATCGCTTTCCCGTCCGGCAAAATTCCAAAGGAGGTAGCGGAAATACATGTGTCCCAATTGATACCGGAACATGAATCCCAGATTGTGAACAAACCGCGGGCTTTCGTTTTCTGACAAGTCCATCCATTGACGGTATGCCGTTATGTGATCAGGGTCATTGCTGTACATCCTTGGAAGGATCGTTTTTCTGGACGATTCATAGTGATAATCCGATAATGTTCCTGACGCTTCGTACCGATCCGGTGTTTTCACATAGTGAGTTTTCTTCACGCCTACCGACTCGATCTGCGCGTCAAAATACGGACCATATAACAACGGACTTGAGGGATAGGACTCCCGATTCATATATGCCTTGATCATTGAGAGATCCTCAGGGTTGTTTTCATCGATCGGAGGATTGTGATTAGACCTTATAAAAAGTATCACGTAGGGAATGAATCCGGCCAGGAGAAAGATTACTGACCACGTGGGC
>DASVBA010000802.1:0-3592 GCA_036376095.1 Chryseolinea sp. | reverse complement strand
TAGCCTGAGATAAAATAAAATATTGCAAGTGTAGTCATGGACATCATGACCATTTGTCCGCTATCTATATGTGAGTAATAAGCGAGCAAGCTTACCAGGGATAAGAAAACGAGAAGCAATTCAATCTTTAATTTTCTTTCTGTGATCCAGCGGTCGAGTTTTGGAGGGAACTGTGATGGCATAAGGGCTATCGTTAGAGTGAATAAAGTTGTGACAACAGGAGGTCTGGGGTCAATGATAAAAAGATTATTTCGTGTTTGAAAGGGGGTGGTTGTTGAAGAGAGATTGCCTTCGAATAAGTAGCGGGCCTAGCGGATAGAGATCCTTCGCTCCGGTAGAGCGGCTTTTATTCGGACAATAATAATGATTTGTTGAAGCTGTGTTTATGGTGCAGATCACAGCTCTGGATGACGGATGAAAGATGTTTTAAACAACCCGCGATTTGCCGCCAACAAAAACAAACCCTTCCGCTGCCGCGCACCCAGCCTCCAATCCCCGAAATTGTTCCATCAACTCATGTCCATGCGAATATATCTCTGCGGGATTCTGGCTTGTGTGGCAATACACCGCTTTCCGTTTAGTTTCCCGCGTCGAAGTGATATCAACATAATCAGTAGGATGAAATCCAACGGTTTGGATACCCGAAAGCACCTCGAAATAATAAAGATCAAATTTCTTTCCGCCGCGCATCCATGCTTGGGTGGTGAGCATGCTGGCGGCTTGATGATCTTTGTGTGAATCAATGGGCCAGTGCGTGAAGACTATATCGGGCTTGGATTGTTCGATGAACGAAACCATTTTGTCGATCCACTCATTGTTAACGATGGTGTTGCCGTCGATTTGTCCCAGGAAGTGGGGCTTAACGGATAAGAGCTTGCAGGCTGCTTCCGCTTCTTTGGAGCGAATGGCTGATGCTTCGGCGTGGGATTTTCCGGGAATACCGGCTTCACCGCGGGTGAGATACAAGGTTGTTACGTCGTGACCGGCGGCGCTGAGTTTGGCAAGTGTTCCGCCGCAGCCGCTCTCGGGATCATCAGGATGTCCGCCGACGCAAAGGATCTTTAGTGCGGCTAAATTCTTAAGTGGTTGGGAAGCAAGCACACTTAAGGGTGCGATTGCTAAGCCTGTCGCTGATACTTTTTTGAAGAAGTTTCTGCGGGAGGTGGGGGTTGTGTTCATGGAAATAAAGTTAAACAATGGCAATGAGGAAAAGAGAATGAAGAATGCTTTGCCCGCCGTAGCCTCTCGCGAAGGTGGAGGAATGCATCTTCGTTCGATGTCCGTGCATGATCTGAGAGTGATTATCCCTCCGGGGTGTGGGTGCGTGATCTTTCACCGCAGAGACGCAAGGAACGCAAAGTTCCGCAGGGCTTTTACTAGAATGCTTTTAACAAATCGGAAATTACCCTGCGTAACCCGGCGCTCCTTGCGTCGCTGACTTGCCGGCCGAAGCGTTTCGCGTAGGCTGGCGGTGAAAAAGGCGGGTGCGCGAATCCCATAAAAAAATCAGACAATTGTCACAAAAGCATACCGAATATGTCTATTATACTTGTGCTTTGATCACTCTTGAAAGCGAACTTGATTTGAAACCATTATGCGCCATTTACTATTAACATCAACGCTGCTTATTACTGTGATAAACATTTCATTATCGCAACAGCAAGAGCACGACAACTTAAGTCAAGATAAAAGTGTGACGCTTTCCGGGATCACCTTATGCAAGACGTCGATTGCCGATTTGAAAAATCTTGCAGGGGACTTCGCCATGGTAAGTGTGGAGGAAATGGACTTGCCTAAGAACTGTTATGGTCAGGATTCGCGATATACCAGTGGTGAAGGCTATGCTTCCAAACAATTCCCTGGAATGATCTTTCAGAAAGGAAACGAATCCGATTACATTGGCAAAATCAGATTAACGCCTGAATTCGATGGCGTCCTACCGAATGGGAAAAAGATTAGCGTTAAGAACCTGAAACTCGCTGATGTATTCATCATGTTTCCAAAATTCAAAGATCAATGGTTTTCAAGAGGGTGTTCGGATTACTGGCGCTTTTCCAATGATACGCTGGCGTTTTTTGTAAAGATTGATAAGAACATTCAGCCTCAATTTCCCATTAACGAGTCCTTTTACCTGGACAAACCTATCGAAGGAATTGACGTGGTGCTTTCATGCTACAGAGTCCATAGCAAACAACAATCAGTCTCGCGGCAACAAGAAATGGAACCCCTCATCTTCCTTGATGGCGTCAGGGTAAATAAGAAGGCAGTCGAAATGGTTGATCCGATGGAAATCGCCTTCATCACCGTTTTGAAAGATGCCAATGCAATCAACGCGGCGGGACCTGAAGGCAAAAAAGGTGTGATCTATGTTTACACGAATGAATACTCAAGAAATAAATATTGGAGCTATTTTAGGTCGACTTACCCGGCGTACGCTAAGGCCGTGCCTTCGATGAAGGATGAACGCGATGTTGTGTATATACTCAATGGGATCGTGCTAGAAAAAAACATCGAGTCGAAGTTGTTCGAACTGATTGAGACAGATATCCAACTACGGGTGATAGAAGGAAAAGAACTTAAAAAACAATTTAACATCAAGAATAAAAGGGTGGGAGTGGTGATAATTTCCGAACCGTGATTGGCAGGATTTAAGGATGATCAGGATTGGGTTTGTGATCGGCATTTAAATCGAGCAAATCGTGGTAATGCTACGAATCATAGTCGAACATGATTGAGAAAAAAGTTATATATTTCAAGTGTACAGACTCTTGTGTGTTATCACCGTTTAAAATCTTATCTCGATGGCTAAATTATTTTTGCCTAGGCTTTTCGCTACGTGTTTGGCTGTAGCTTTTGTCGTTTTTAATATCGTATCGTGTGGCGAGGATGAACCGGAACCACCACAAGTCCCGTCTATTTCGAGCTTCTCACCAGCGGTAGGGCTACCTGGAACAGTCGTTACCATCAGCGGCAAAAACTTTGACGCAACTGCCAGCAATAACACTGTGAAATTTTCGAGCATCGCGGCAACTGTCAGCGAAGCAACCACAACCTCACTGAAAGTTACGGTTCCCGTTGAAGCTGTCACCGGAAAAATCGAAGTTATAACTAATGATATGTCGGCAATATCAGCGTCCGACTTTGTTGTACCACCGGTTATTACAGATTTTACTCCCAAGTCAGGTGTAGCAGGATCTAACGTTACTATCACAGGGAAAGGATTTAGCTCGACTGCTGCGAACAACATCGTAGCATTCAACGGGGTGACAGCAACGGTTTCCGCCGCTTCGGCCACGTCATTGACAGTTCAGGTACCTACGGCTGGCTACTCAGGAACAATTTCTGTTAAGATCGGAAGTGCCAGCGTAACAACCACCGAGACTTTTAAATACCATCCCGTCATCACAGCTTTTGATCCTACGAGCGGGCCGATTGACGCTGAGATTACTATCACTGGTTCCGGTTTCAACAGTGATCCCGAAAGCAACCTAGTGAAGATTGGTAACGTAGCTGCAACGGTCGTGTCCAGCATGGCGAACGAGTTGGTTATCAAAGTAGCCGAAGGAACAGAAACCGGGCTTATCACTGTGTC
>DASVBA010000799.1:0-15652 GCA_036376095.1 Chryseolinea sp. | reverse complement strand
TGGGATTGCGCTTCATTATTTCGTTATACAAGGATCCTCCCTGAATCATTCCGTACGCCGCTGTCTTTGCGGAAACAAAGGACGAGTTCTTTTCCACAAACTCGACGCTTGATCTTGAAAACCCTGCTGATTGCAGCAGTTCTTTTATCTGGGACGGATCATGCATTGAAAAAGGAAGCTTGTAGGTGTCTGGCAGCGAATCCCCGAAGTACTTTTTCAAAATTTTTCGGAATACATAAGATGCTTCGTTGTGTTCAAGTATATCCCAGGTGGTAAAGAGCAACGTTCCGCCTGGCCGCAGCACGCGCAGCGCTTCCGCGAATGCCCGTGACTTATCTTCCACAAACATATAACCGAAGCAGCAAACAATAAGGTCAACGCTGTTGTCATCAAATGGTATTCGCTGAGCATCAATTATCTGCCATTCTAGGTTTGAAATCTTCAGTTTCTCTTTCGCAACGGCCAGCATATCCGGACTTAGATCGGAAGCTACCAGTTTCGCTGATTCCCGAAGCGCTTTACGAAGATGGTTTGTAACCCGGCCGGTTCCACAGCATAGTTCCAACGCATGCTGAACTGACGATGGATCAACCCGGGAAACAACTTCAATAGTGTACGGTTCAAAAAACATAGGCCCGAGATATGTGTCGTAGTGTGAGGGAATAGGGCCCGTGAAACTGTATGCAGATGATATGTTACTCATTTCGATACTGTTAAATCAACCTATTGCCAGCGATTCGCGCCGGCTTCTAAATCGGCTGGATTGTGACCTTCAAAAGAACCCTGCTTATTCAATCCCCCAATGGTAAGGTAGTTTGGTGGTGTTGGTGGAATGTGCGATAAGAGAGCAAAATCTTAAATTGATTGGCATAAACTCACTTGCCTTTCTCTAAGATCACATGAGCTGCAGCCTTACCATACGCGGTTTGCGTTTGCTTAAACCCCAGCTTTGGCAAATCAATTCCAGCGAACAAGTTTTCTCCGGATCCGAGAAATACAGGCGCGATGGCAAGATGCATTTCATCAATGTGCCCTGCCTCCAGGAACTGACGAATAGTTGACGCTCCTCCACCGATGCGTATATCTTTTCCGTTAGCCGCCTTCATGGCTTTTTCCAGCGCAGATTCAATGCCATCTGTGACAAAGTGAAATACGGTTCCTCCCTTCATGATCAGGGGTTCTCGCGCATGGTGGGTTAAAACAAATACAGGAACATGATACGGCGGATTTTCACCCCACCAACCTTTCCATTCGTCATTCGGCCAGGACCCGCGGATGGGTCCAAACATATTGCGTCCCATGATCCATGCACCAAGGTTTTCAAATGACCTTTCCGCGAAGTCGTTATCCGGACCTTCCGTTCCCTCCCCTTTGCCATACATTTTCTGAAACATTCTCGTTGGAAATATCCATTCGTGAAGTTCCTCCCCTCGTTTACCGAGCGGCTCTTCTCTACTTTGATCAGGTCCGGCGCCATAACCATCGAGTGAAACAGAAAATGCCGCTACTTTGACTTTGCTCATATTGATGCTTGTTTTAAGTTTTAACTATTCGTGTTGTAAGTTATTTTATTTTTGGGCCCTCTGGTTATCGCGCGCCAAAAATTGAAAGCCCGTTCCCAATCGCCACCGGTCTCCTATAAATATAATATTCATCACCAAGACTCTGCCTGATCAATGAACTTCCAAATGTAGCGCCTCGGTAAACCTAAATATCCCTGCCTGGCTTTTGTTTCTTTAGTGCGTCACCAGATCTTCAAATATCCGCAGCCTTTCCGTGACATGGCGGGTACGATCGCGACAGAAAGGCAGGTGATTTGCGTCAGGCATAAACAAAAACTAAAACCTTTCAACCCGTGAAAGGAAGAACAAGGGATTTCAGATGCCTGCAGATAGCGCTATATCGCGCGCCGTCCAATTATCTTGTAAGACATACAATCCCATAAATCGAGCTTTGCCGTATTCTATTCTTGCAGAAAGCGATTTAGCCACTGAATATTTGCTTAAACCTTGGTTACAACAGTACTTTCTCTATTCAATAGTTTCAATTATACGCTCGACAAGTATCCAATCCGTTGTCATTCATCTTGTATATTATTTCTCATAGCGTTGCTGGAATCGTTGCCAATGATTAATTGTCATTTTACCTATGATTATTGATGCAGATTGTGAACCTTCGCGGCATCAAGGCCGTTACGCATTTGACGGGAGGTGAGTGAATGATGATCAATCCTCAACCTGTCGGTATAAAAAGAAAGTTTATTAGGCTATAACGCATACCGACAGAATTTTTTAACCGCTTCGACTCCCGGGGCCATTTTTTATCGTAGAAACAATGAACTGGAGAACTATATATATTACCGGCAGGCCGGACTTTCAGGATGAAGTGCGTAAAAAGCTAGAGCACTCCAAGCTTGCTTTCATGCCTGGCTACGTTGATAACACTACTACCAATGTTACTCATGATCTTTACTGGCTTGATGAGGAGACCGAGTTGCGTGAAATGAAAGAGGCGGTTGGAGGTAAACTGGTATGGAAATACAGATTGAAATTCTATGCAAGCCTCGAGGCTTTTCTTCAGTCGCAGGAACAGACGGCCAAAACCGCTGAACTCTCACAGGATGATCTTGACCTCATGGCCCACATGCGGGACGTAGCTTGAGCACAGCAAATAAAAAGGCTTCTCCGGAGTAACCCGAAGAAGCCTCTTAGTTTCAAAAACTAAAACCTACTTGGTGATCGCCATACGTTTGATGTCTTGAGTCTTCCCATCAACCAACAGAGAATAGAAGTACATTCCATTGTTCATGCCACCAGTTCCGATGGTGATGCTGGTCTTACCGCGTTCCTTGATTTCGATATCCTTTAGTGAACGACCACTCAGATCGTTGACGACAACACGCGCTACTTTCGTTGCTTGCGGAATATAAAGATCGATTGTCGTTTCAGAATCAAACGGATTCGGATAGTTCTGGAAGAGCTTCGTCGATTCCTCCGACACCGTTTCCGACGCTGCAACAGACGAAATGTTTTGACGAGCTGAAGCGTTGAAAATTTCAAGCTGAACGTTAATAATCTCGTCCAGACTTAGCGCTGAACCGAAGATTTGAATATCATCTATAAAGCCCCTGAACATTCTATCGTACGTCGATGGATTCCGTGTCGCGGAATTAAAATTCCCCAAAGCAAGTCTTCCGATGTTCGATCCCGTAATTCCAGGTCCAGCATAAGATCTGGTTACATCAAGCGTTGCCAGCGCATCTGGTCTTCCGAAGTAATAGTCAACCGTGCCATTGGATTGATACGTGACTGCAAAAAAGATCCAGTTTGTAGATTGCAGCGTAGGGTTGTTAAGTGTCGTCACTTTGTTTGCAGAACTGAACGCCGGCGAGCCATCAGGCCATTGGTCTATACCAAGCCTAAGGCTACCGTTGCTTTGATAGACGAGATCTACACCATCACCGCCGTTGTTGATCCACGAAACAATTCGATTGCCACCGCTACCGGCCACTGCCACGCGATTGTTTATCCATCCTGTAATGGTGAATGCATTTAGATTTTTCAATCCATCTATTACTCCCGGGCTTTCGACGTAATAATTCCCGGCATTCACATCGAATCCAAAAGAACCACTTCCACGGGCTGCCAACGTTGAAGAAACCGGAATACCCGAGGACCTGACAAAAGAACTGCTTAACGATCCAACGTTCACCGGATTTACGCCAGTTGTTTCATCCAGGCTCAACTTCACCAATGGTGATAGCGTGGATAATGTTTTCACTGTAATTGTATTGCTTGGGGCCGAAAGATTTCCGGCATAGTCCTTCGACTGGACATAGAAGGTATACGTTGTGTTGGCAAACAGGCCGGGATATTGAAAAGGTGTAACAGAACTGGAAGCGCTAAACTGACCGTTGTTTCCCGTAATAACATACATGGCAATGTCGCTATTATCCGGAGGTAACTGCCAATGTAGTGTGACGCTTGACGTCGTTACAGACTGGGCGGTAAGTGAGCTTGGGGCTCCGGGAGGAGTTGTGTCAACTGCTGACCTGCGTTGCACCGCCACAATTTCCGCCGGGCTCAGCGCTGCACCATGGACCGTAATGTTATCGATCAAACCTTTAAACATCCGGTCATAGGTTGCAGAATTTCTGGTAGCATCATTGAATGCACCAATTGCAATTTTACCAATGTTGGAGCCGGTCGTGCCCCGCCCAGGATAACTTCGGATGACATCGAGCGTTGCATCTGTAGCGTTGTTGCCAAAATAGAATCCGACTTGTCCCGTTGTACTTTGATAGGTTACTGCAAAAAATATCCAGTTAGTGGGTGGTGCTGTCAAGTTTGTCGTCACTTTGTTACCGGAGCTAAACGCGGGAGACGTGTCTGGCCATTGGTCTACTCCTAAACGCAGGCTACCGTTGCTCTGATACACCAGATCCACACCCTCTCCACCGTTGTTGATCCAGGATACAATTCTATTACCCCCGGAACCGGCGGCAGAGGATCTGTTGTTGACCCAGCCTGTGATTGTAAACGAGTCAAGATTCTTGAGCTCATCGACCGGAGCGATACTACTGGCGTAATAATTTCCAATTGAAGTTCCGAAGTCGAATGCAAAGGCGCCGCCAACGCCTGCAGGTGTATTCGAATTCGAAGCAGGTACATTGGCAGAACGCACAAAGCTGGCAGCCGCGGTACCTCCGTTCTGGAAAGTAAGATTGGGTTCATTAAAACTTAAGCTCACCAACGTATTGTCAACGGGCTGCGTGTCCCACGGCAACGTTGTGGTCACCTCCGCTGAATAAGAATTTCCTTCGGCGTCGAATGCGTATACCACAACTCTTTGCGTAGAGCCGGGTAGCAAAGGAACTATCGTCGTCCAGGTGTTTACCAGGCCAAGAGATATTGCGGACTGTGGGCCATTGGTCAAATCCCATGTATAGAAATCATAGCGGACAACGCCGGAATTAGGGGGCGACGACCACTCGGCCGTTAGGGACGTGGGGGTTGTGTTGGTTATTCGTAGATCGGTTATCTTTTCCGCAGGAGTTGTATCCTGGTTAAATCCAAAAATTGTCTCGAGGTCTTCAAGGGTTAATGCAGAACCATAGATGCGTATGTCATCTATCAACCCACGGAACATGCGATCGTATGTTGCTGGATTTCGTGTAGCGCTATTGAAAGCTCCAATGGCGAGCTTTGAAATATTTGATTTAACAGCACCTGCTTGCAGCATTGCACCACCATCAGGTATTAAAGTACCGCTGTCATTTCCAATATACCATAACACCTCTCCGCTGTTTGCAGAGTATGTTACAGCAAAAAAGACCCAGTTGTCAGATCCACCCTGCGGATCAATAGTAATCCGTCCGTTGCCCGTGTATGCAATAGAATTGTCGGGCCATGCGTTAAGTCCCAGTCTAAGGCGACCATTGCTCTCCATAACAAGATCGACGCCGTCTCCTCCATTGTTTATCCAGGAGACGATTCTATTACCTCCGCTACCCGCGACATTTGATTTCGCATTAACCCATCCGGTGATAGTGAACGTAGACATATTCTGCAACTCTGGAATTATTGCCGAACTTTCTACAAAATAGTTGGCTGGTGTTACTCCAAAATCCAACGAGCTCACATTACCATCCAGCGAAGGTACATTGGTTGATGTGACCGGCATCAAATTCGAACGAACGAACGTAGCACTTGCAGTTCCTGTATTCAACGGTGTCGCACCATTGGCTTCATCAAAAGTTAAATGGATAATTGGCTGTTCAGCGCCAGGGGTTGCAGGACCAGATCCAGGCTGCGCGAATAAAAGGTTTGGCAAAAATGCGAGCAGGTAACAGGTGAACAACGCAATTACAAAACGCGTAAAAACTCTCATAACATTATGTTTGGTTAAGTGATAGGTAACACAATTGACTGGCACAACATGGAGTTCAACGACACATAATGCTATTCAACGGTCCTCGCCGCAAAGTATTAGAAATATCTGATCAGGCAATGAGAATAACCAATGCTTAAAAAATATTTAAATAATCCGTGCGGTCTCGGTATTTTCAGAAGAAGATCATGACAAGCGTCACGACTGCTCGATGACGGCCGTCATCAAACGTGAATCTGAAAGTATCCCATCGTGTTCCTACTAAGCTCCTTTTTCCACCGACGTTATCCGGATCATCGTGATGTCAATGTATTATTCGATCTAAGATTTTCTTCTTCGGCTTTCTGTTTAGTTCACAGTCGCTACATGAATACTTGATGAAAAGAATTTGCCACAGGTTCAAAAGGACGCGCAAAAAAAAATAAAAATGGAAGCATCCTTGGGTATGTTGAGGACCCAACTAACATGCTGCACTGCCGCAACAGTTAAATGAAAGCTACCCGTGTACCGTTCAAAAACAACTTCCTATGAGTTTCATATGTTGTTCGTATGATCAACATCAGCTATTCGTCGGTCTGCTTTCAAAAATCCTGGGAAACCTCCTATAAGTTGCATTCACAACTTTATTTTGCCAGTTCATAAGTTATTCTTTACTGCTATATTTGGCATCAGAAAGAGTAAAATGGAACCTGGAGCCAATATCCTCAACCCCTGTCTATTCTTCGTTGGTGTAAGTAGTACAAACCTGTGAAAGGCCTATGAATTCCTATAAAGTAAATGAGGAGTATTCAGAGCTCGAACAGTTTGTAGTGGGGATGCCAAAATCGTTTGATCACATTGGAGAGGTCGTCCACGACCACCGTAATGTTGTTAAAAAGGTTACTACGGCGCAAGGAACCTATATCATCAAGAATTTTAAGGGTATGTATTTCTTTAATCGTCTTGCCTACTCAATTTTTAGGAAATCGAAGGCCGAAAGATCATACCGCAACGCGCTTCTTCTGCTTGAAAAAGGTATTCTTACACCTCCGCCGATAGCCTGGATGGATTGCTATCGTTGGGGTCTTCTGACACAGAGTTACTTCATTAGTGTGTTCTATCCGCACAAACCACTTTCAGAGGTATTGAAGCACGCTGACCACAACGATATCGATGCTAAAAAAACGTTGTACAACAGCGTGGCCAGTTTTACCCTGAAACTTCATCGCCTTGGAATTTATCACGATGATTTTTCATTGGGAAATATCTTGGTTATTAAGAATCCCGATGGCTTCTCATTTGCTTTAGTGGATTTGAACCGTATTATGTTCCGGAAAGTAAGCTACAGGTCCGGGCTACAAAACCTTACTAAATTAGGTTTTTCAAAGGATGACCTGAATATGCTCATCAGTGAGTATGCCGTTCTATCAGGCCAGTCAATAGAAAGATCCATCCATACGTTTTGGGCAACAAAGAAGCGCGCCGAATTTGTTCGAAGCATAAGGAAGAATATCCGAAAGTATACATTAACGCCTCTGGAAAAATTAGTGGCAGCAAAATAATTTGTTTGTGAGCATATTAAAGAAGATAAACCGCATAAGAGGCGCATTAATGAGAAGAATGACCAACGGAATAAGACTTTCCCGTCTTGACCGTGGTTCTGATTTCGGTAGTAAAGCCGACATTAAAAGGATTTTGATTTGTCGGCCCAACCACAGGCTTGGCAACCTCCTGTTGGTCACTCCTCTGTTACAGGAAGTGATCGAAACCTTCCCACTGGCCAAAATTGATTTATTCGTCAAGGGAGGTAGCGCCCCTTCGATATTTAAAAACTACACAAACATTAACAGGATCATTCAACTGCCCCGCAAACCTTTCAGAAGCTTGTGGGAATACATTAATGGGTGGCTTTTCATTCGCAGGAATCGTTATGATATTGCCATTAATGTAGTGGGTAGTTCTGCTTCAGGCAGGCTTTCTGCGAAATTTGCTAATGCCAGATACAAGTTCTTTGGAGATATCGATGAGGACGTTCAAAGACGTTATCCGGATCATGAACATATGGGGAAGTATCCGGTGTACAGCTTCCGGAAAAATTTGATGGCAATGGGATTTACTACCAGCAACAAAGCACCCGGGTTCCTGGATCTTAAACTAAGCGCCGACGAGATTGCTGCCGGAAAAAAAATAGTGGACGAACTTGTCAAGAACGATAAGAAGATCATATGTCTGTACACGTACGCTACCGGCGAAAAATGTTATTCGGAAGCCTGGTGGATGAAGGTGTATGAAAAGTTAAAGAGTGAATACAAGGACTACAACATTATTGAGCTTCTACCTGTCGAAAATGTCTCGCAAATCGCGTTCGTTGCTCCGTCGTTTTACAGCAAGGACCTTCGCGAAATCGGTGGATTGATTTCAAATGTAGAGGTCTTCATAGGCGCCGATAGCGGAATGATGCACCTCGCAAGCGCTACGAAAACACCTACCATCGGACTGTTTAAAAAAACAAACACGCGTTCTTACGAACCCTATAACCCCGGAAGTGTGGCGATAAACACCGAAGTTACCGATTGCGACGAAAGCATGAGAATATTAAAGGGGACGCTTTTGGGTAACTCGCTAATGAATGTCTGAGTGTTTACCAGGTATGCGCCTCCAAGCCAGAAAGTAGGGAGCTTCAGTCTCGACCAAGTATTACAAACGCTACAGAAAGCGGGCACTAAGTAATCAAATCCAGCCAACGGTTGATGACCGTTGGCGGTTTTTAAACCAAGCCTCGATAAAAATCATGACGTATAAAGTTCAACTGGCAGTCGTCCTTTTGTTAACAGTTTCCATTTTTGCTTTAGGGCAGAAGAAAAAAGAACCAAAGGCATCCGATCCGTTGGCGTCCTGGAACGATGGTGCTTCTAAAAAAGCAATCATCGACTTTGTAACAAAAACTACCAAAGAAGGGAGCGCAGATTTTATTCCTGTAGCCGATCGTATCGCGTGTTTTGATAATGATGGAACCTTGTGGAGTGAACAACCCATGTATTTCCAATTGGCGTTCGCTTTGCACCAGGTGAAATCACTGGCACCGGAGCACCCTGAATGGAAAAACACGCAACCTTTTCAAGCATTGCTCGAAGGTGATTTGAAAACAGCCTTGTCAGGTGGCGAAAAAGCACTGATGGAAATCATTGTGGCAACGCACTCAGGCATGACCACGGAAACTTTCGAAAAAAGTGTAAAAGACTGGTTGGCTACAGCAACACATCCCAAGACCAGCAGGCATTACAACGAAATGATCTTCCAACCAATGATTGAATTGCTGAATTACCTTCGGGCTAATGGGTACAAAACATTTATCATTTCCGGTGGCGGTGTTGATTTCATGCGTCCGTGGGTTGAAAAAGCATATGGCATTCCTCCTGATCAGGTTGTGGGAAGTTCCGGAAAAGTAAAGTATGACGTAGTCGACGGTAAACCTGTTCTCATCAAACTTGCTGAGGTCAACTTCATTGATGATAAGGAAGGCAAGCCTGTAGGCATTCATCAATACATCGGTAAACGACCCGTGTTCACCGCGGGAAACTCAGACGGTGATTATGCCATGCTCCAATACACGATGAGTGGAACCGGACCTCGTTTCGGAATGATCGTGCACCACACGGATGCTTCACGCGAGTGGGCTTACGACCGGCAGTCACCTATCGGCAAATTGGAAAAAGGATTAGATGATGCTGCGAAATACAATTGGGTGATTGTGGACATGAAAGGAGACTGGAAAAAGATCTATCCGTTTGACAAATAAGCTCGCAGTTGCTACACGTTGAATTATCCGGCGTATAGCATAGTTCGTCGCCTTCGCGAATTGATTTTGTTCGCACGAAGTGTGACGGTATCTCCAACGTAACAGAACCCTACCTGTATCCCGCCGCCTGTAATTCAAAAAGCTGCGAATACCTTCCGCCGGCTTTCATAAGCTCTTGATGTGATCCGACCTCGGACACTCTCCCATCCTCAATCACAGCGATACGGTCCGCGATCCTGACCGTGGAGAAGCGGTGTGAGATGACAATACCAATCCTTCCCTTTAGGTTTTCTTTCAACTCGGCAAAGATTGCTGCCTCGGCTTCGGGATCTAGCGAGGATGTTGGTTCATCCAATATCCAGATGTCTGCATCTCGATACATGATCCTTGCCAACGCCAGTCGCTGCCATTCTCCGCCGGAGAGATCATGCCCTCCTTCAAAAAGTCTTCCAACTTTTGAATCCAGACCATTCGGCATTTTTTTAACAAGCCATTCGCTACGGGCGTCACGTAGGGATTGCAGCACACGATCATCCAAAACCTCTGCGTTGGGTCTTCCCATCGTAACATTTTCCCTTACGGTAAGCTCGTAATTAGCATAGTCCTGAAAAAGGACGCCGATCCGGTTCCTCAATTCCTCCGGATCTGTATTCTTAACATCAACTCCTCCGATATTGATCGAACCACTGTCCACATCATAGAACCTGAGTAACAGTCTGACGATCGTGCTTTTTCCTGCGCCATTCTCACCGACCAAGGCTATCAATTCGCCATTGTTAATGTTGAGATTGAATTCTCTTATCGCGTATTCAGCACTACCGGGATATTTAAAGCTCACGTTATTAAATACAATTCCCTTGTCAAACTTTGGAGGCAATGCCTCAGGGTTATCAACTTTTTTAACGAGTTCATCGATGGAGAGGAACGAGAAATAGTCATCGAGGAAAGTGGTGTGCTGATCCACCGAAACAAATGTGCTTGATATCTGGGCGAGTGTAGAGGATACAGAAGTAAATGCGCCGATCACAAGAACCACTCCACCTGGATCGATCACGCCTTCGACACCTTTTATGGAAACAAATAAATAGGCAATAGCCAACGTTGTACCTGTGACAATACCAGTGAGAATTGAAACCCTCGTGCCGGATCTATACATCAGCGCCCTCTGACGATAAAGATTCTCCGACAAATTGCTGTGACGTCCCAGTAAATAATCTGCAAGTACGTATGCCCGGATCTCTTTGGTTGTTCTCGGCTGAACAAGCAAATCTCCGATATACCCACGTTCCCGTTCTTCAGGTGTTTCCTTGTAAAAAAATTCATAAAGCTTTGACGTCACGCGGCTTTCCAATGCCAACGACAGGCCTGCAGCTGCAATGGCCAGCACGACCAACATATAGTGCAGGCTCGCCAGCAGGGAAGCCATCAAAATGATCGTTACAAAGTTACTGGTTAGTCCAAGCACCGACCATGTCAGATCTCCCGGTCTCCACGACACATCTCTTTTTGCACGCGCTAACCGGTCATGCCAGTTCGAATTGTCAAAATTTCCAATATCAACTTTGGAAGCTTTTGCAAGCAGCCTTTTTTCCGCTTCGAGCTCCACTCGTCTAACAAACAAATTTCTTCCATAACCCATGTATGCGCTAATGGTTCGCTGTAACGTTGCAACGATCCATAGCGCGACTACTACCCATATCAGCTGAGAAAAAAGTATCTCGTGATTCCTTGCGTCTGCGATGCGATTAACCAGCACGGAGCCGAAATACACCGCTAAAGGTGACATGGCAGCGTTGACCATCCCTAACAGCGAGAACTTCACCAGCGATTTATGGGAAGCCGCCCACGCCAGCTCCATTCCTTTCTTCAAATTAGCTCTTACACGAGAGGCGCGGCTGGTTGTTTTTGTTGTGGCTGAATTCATCGTATTAAATTAGAAATAAAGGCGAAGAGTGTTCCCGTTGTGCAGAACAACAGCCTGCATATTAGATCATGGAATTTACGACAACCAAAACGAAAAAGGGAATCACATTATTCCCAGCACGTTATTTATGGAGTGAGTTTCGAGCCGGAAACGCTCCCCCGCTAATTCATGACAACGGCAACAATCCCGTTGCGCAACGTGGCTAATTTGCTGAACGGTAGTCAGGCATTGCAGAATCATGGCTACTATTGGAAACGAACCAATATAAAATACCATGAACAATCTGAGCTACTGCCTGATTACCGGAATTCTCCTGAACGTTTTGGTCCTATCGGCTTATGGTCAGGATATCGAAAAAGATATTGCACGCTATCGCAAAGGAGAACTGATCGTAAATGCTAAACCGGGTGCCCAGGTAAGTGTCGAACAGCTGCGGCATGAATTCTGGTTCGGCTGTGCCATCAGCAATAGTTTCGTGGATGGGAAAATGTCCGCGGCCGACAAGGCTCAGTACCACGAAAAATTCCTTCAGAACTTTAATGCTGCTGTCACCGAAAATGCCGTGAAGTGGCTCAGCATGGAACGTGAACGGGGTAAGGTCAACTATGCCGTCGTCGATAGCATGCTTGCATGGACAGACAGAAATCACATTCCCCTGCGTGGCCATAATCTTTATTGGGGCATCGATAAGTTCGTCCAACCCTGGTTGAAGGAAATGTCGAATGATGAGCTTCGTGCCACGCTTCAGCAAAGGGCCGAGACGGTCACAAGCCGCTATAAAGGACGGTTCGCTGAATACGACCTGAACAATGAAATGGTACACGGCAATTTTTATGAAGACCGGCTTGGCCCGCAAATCACCAAAGACATGGCTGCCTGGGCGCATAACGGCGACCCTGAAGCGAAACTCTTCCTCAACGATTACGATATCACGACCGGCAACAAGCTTCCCGAATACATGGCTCAGATACGTTCGTTGTTAAAGCAGGGCGTTCCAATTGCAGGGATCGGCGTACAGGGCCACCTTCATGCAGAGACTTTCGACCGGAAGGAGCTCAGACGCGCGCTGGATTCACTAGCAGTTTTCAAGCTTCCTATTCGTATCACCGAGTTCAATATACCCGGACAACGGTCGCGCTACTATAAGGAGAAAATCCTCGTCATGACGCCCGAAGCCGAAACGCAGAAAGCAAAGGAGTTAGCCGACTATTACCGGATCTGCTTTGCACACCCTGCTGTGACCGGAATTCTCATGTGGGGATTCTGGGAGGGCGCAAATTGGATACCAGTGTCATCGTTGTATCACAAGGACTGGTCGCCTACTCCAGCCGTTGAGGCTTACCAGAATTTGCTTTTTAAGGAATGGTGGACGAAGGCAAGAGGAAAGGTTGGCAAGGACGGTACCTACAAAGTGAGTGCCTTCTTTGGCAAGTACAGGGTGACCGTGGATGGGGTTTCAAAGGAGGTGGACCTCAGCAAGGCAGTTGGTAAAGCCGTGATAACAATCGGGGCAAAATGAGCTAAGCTTTAGTGTTGCGTTGAAGTCCAAAACATCATCACCCCAAACGATACCTGCGTAAATCGTAGTGCAAAACCACCTGCCTGATTTCTTTCAGGAGGGCTCCGGACTTCCGTCATGTTTTTCATCGCTCTGTTGATCGACCTTTATTCTGAGAAACGAGGAGTCAGGATTGTAAGAAAGACAACTAAAAATCGTCTTACATACCAATGCAACAACCCGCGGATCCGATTGCCGGGTGGTAAGCAACCTTGTGATACAATAAATCTCAACTAGTATGAAAACGGTATCGATAATATTGGTTCTTGTACTGGCAAGCGCACTTGCATTTGGTCAGAAGAACATATTCACACTTAGTGGCAGCTATGCTTTATCAAATATTGAAGAAACAGACGTTACTGGTAAAGGTTGGCGAATCAATGCCCT
Source organism: Chryseolinea sp. (assembly GCA_036376095.1). Lineage (GTDB taxonomy): Bacteria > Bacteroidota > Bacteroidia > Cytophagales > Cyclobacteriaceae > Chryseolinea. The sequence continues at coordinate 2,116 of DASVBA010000799.1, read as the reverse complement.
GTATGAAATCAATCCCAGTGATGGTAAATGGGTTCACGGCTTTTCGTTCGGATTTGTAAAAACAACTGCAGATTACATAGAGGGGTTGAATACTTCATCCTATAATGCAAATAACTGGCCTATTTACTATGCACCTAAATTCATTTTTACCGAAGGACTTTTCAAAGGGTTTGTTAAAGGAGCGCTCGGCGTACACTTTTCATCTATCGAGAGGTCAGGAGCGTTGGAATCATTGAAAGGAAATGATTTTGGATTGGCGGCAGGTGGTGGGCTAGGCATGATGTATTCCCTCAACGAGAAGCTGTTCATCAATGCAGAGTACGAATTACTTTGGATGTCCAACAGTTACTACGGTGAAGGTCTTTTGAATACAGCCGGACTTGGAGTAGGGTTCAAATTCTGAGTGCTCTATTGAGTCTTAGAACATAAGATATTACGTCAAGTGTAGTTGAAGTCAGAATACAAGATGCGGAAAACGAGGGGCTAAAAATACGGTTAGGTTTAGGAACGACAGTGAAGTCCTGGATCGCCAGGGCTCACTGTCAATTCTTCGGTTCAGTATTCCACTGACCTTTAGCTATGGTTGAAACAAAGACGATGATTGGAACGCGCGGCTGAATTCATCCGAACGAGGAAAACATTCAATGCAATTATGATGGATCATTTGATAAACGTCTAAGTGCTCCCATTTCCGATTGTATTCATTATCGAGCAATAGTTCCCCCGAATGTGGCGCTCACTCCTCACTGGGGACTAATTCCGACGCGCTAAGCCGCCAGAAATCGCCTTACACAATTCGAGCAAATTGAAGAAAATTGCCGGTGCAGCTATCGGAACCAAAACTTTACCGACACGGGATTGTTACTAAGGGGAATCGGCTAACAACCGCACGGAGGCCAAGTGTTTTGGTGCAACTCTTGTTGGCATATTAAATAACGTAGACTACAATCCACATTTTATGAAATACATAATTACGCTTATTGCCTGTGTACTCGCTCTTGGCAGCTTTGCACAGCATCATCATTTTAAACCTTCCCGAGCCTATAATTTCAGCAAGGTCGATCCTTCGACCATTGATAAGGAGGAACTTAAAAAGAAACTTGAAACGGCTAAAATCACCTCGGGATACGATTCGCTCCAGGCGCTCACCCAATATGTCTATACGACAGACGAAAATCAATTTGCGACAGTAGCGATTGGGTACCAGCTCGCCTTTGCATCACTTACTAATCTGCAACGCGAGTTGGCTCCCCTTGGATTCAACACTATCAGTGAAAACATGAGTAACTTCGTTGTATCCCTTGATCTTTATAAGAACCGTTTCATGATGTCGTTCATCGCTACGCCGGGTTTCAGAAATCTGTCCACGAACGAAGACCTGGAACTTAGAATAAAAAGAAGAACGATTGAAACAGGTATTGGCTACGATCTGATAAAGGACAAACATTTTGACCTCTTTCCGCAGGTAACGATCGGCTTTCAGGATTTTTTGGTTGACGTTCGTCAAAAAGATACGAATGTCACTACAATCCCTGACCTGGTGGATGAAATGGTTAACACTTCCATGAGGAAACGGACGTTTATATTTACGTATGGCGGAGAGTTCGATTACAAAATTTATACGCCTACCCGCGGCAGGATCATTCTTGGTGTCCGGTACGCACAGGTCGTTGAGGCCGGAGACGGTCAGTATAGGATCAACGGTAAGAGTTCTGACTTCAGGCTTAATGACGAGATTGCAAAGTCAACATTGTCGTTTGTACTCAAGATGATCCCCGGCGCGCGTCGCTGACTTTTTTCCAATCCGACTTTTACGGTTGGCACTTGTATTCCGATCTGATAAAAAGGCCTCAGGTTTAACCCGAGGCCTTCTTTTTTTAATTAACTGAAGTAATTCAACGTGGCACGGGTTGCCTGACGTTGAAGAGTGAGAATGTCAGATAAAACACAGGCTTGATCACCCTGATGGCGATCACCCTCTTCTATAATTCGGTAATTTTAAATAGCACATCATTAGGCATTTCGCAGGTCGGAGTGACCTAGACACTTAGTTCGAACTGCTTTCCATTCTGTTAAATACCATGCTCCTGCCAATCCATCTGAACTTCCAATACCC
>DASVBA010000170.1:0-2901 GCA_036376095.1 Chryseolinea sp. | reverse complement strand
AAGGAATAAGTCTTATTGAAGATATCAACTCCCTCCTTTTTTGAAGACCAAATATCTGTGATGTGGACACTGTCGTTGAACTCATGCTCGTAAAAAGGAAGGTGTATAAGAACTGGTGCCGATATTTGATCAGGCGCAGCTACCCATATTACAGAATTCTTCGAACCTTCAGTGAATAATTGAATACCCAGCCCATCAAACACAAGTCCGAGGTCTTTCAATTTATCAAACACGATCGCGACGACATCCTTAAGTTCGCCAGATTGCTGCATTCCCATTGATCGACTGCGAATCTTTTCCAACGCTGCCTCTATTGTTGCCTCTCGAGCCTGTGCCTCCGCTTTTTGGAGATCAAGGAAACGCGTATAGGTTTGTTCAAAGACCCTCCCGAAACGTTTGAAAATATCGTGTGCCTCCGGTGCCGGATCGTAGGTGATGAACATCAGACTTACCTTCGACCCAAAAACAAAATGATCATACTGGTGTGTTGGAAATTGAAATCCATCAGCCAGCATTTTGTCATATTGATCTTCACCGCCAAACTTAGTGAGTTGTCGATAGGTTTCTTTGAGGAGATCCCCTTCCAAATATTGAACCCAAAATTCTTCCCCACTTTTCCGGGCGTTGGCTACTTCAATAAAGACAGGAAACTTAGTAGCATCTATTTTGTAAGCTTCAATGGAGTTACCAGCGGGACTGGTTATATAATCTACGTAAAAGTTATTATCATCACTCCACACATTAAAACCTGTGGTCCAGGTTTTGATACCCAATTGACTTACTTGTTGGAAAAGCAGGATCGCAACATCATTCAATTCTTCGCTCTTCTGCATCGCCATTGTTCTAGCGCGAACTCTCTCAAGGGCAAGCTGTATTTGTGATTCTCTGGCTTGGGCTTCCGCCTTTTGGAGATCGAGAAACCGGGTGTACGTCTGTTCAAACGCTTTTCCAAAACGCTTGAATATATCATGAGCTTCAGGAGGAACGTGATCGTACGTGATAAACAAAAGGCTTACTTTTTCGCCAAATACAAAATGGTTAACCTGCTGCGTAGGAAACTGGAATCCGCTTTCTAGAAGTTTTTGAAACTGTTTCTTGTCCCCGAATTCCTGAAGGTGTTTGTAAGTGTCTTCCTGCCTAGCACCGGATTCAAAACCAACATAGAAAGTTTCTCCTTTTCTTCTTGCAGCACTCACGTCTCTGAAGACCGCAAACCTGGTTGTATCGACCGTGTAAGGTTCCATTATTACGCCCAGAGGATCCGTTACGTAGTCCAAATAAGAATTTCCATCCTCACTCCAGACATTAAATCCTGTTGTCCAGCATGTGATTCCCAATTCCTTTACTTGTCCGAATAATAGCTCTGCTACCTCTTTCAACTCATGGCTCTTCTGCATAGCCATCGTTCTTGCGCGAACTCTCTCAAGGGCCAATTGAATTTGTGATTCTCTGGCCAGGGCTTCAGCATTCTTTAGGTCAAGGAAACGCGTGTAGGTCTGTTCGAAGACCTTGGCAAAACGTATGAATATCTGGGTCTCTTCGAATGGCTTCGTCACCATGATCCACAGGTAGCCATGCTTGTAGGGTACAATGTGGTGCATCATCCAGCTTGGCAAGGGGATACCGATTTCCTGGAGGCGTTGGTAAATGATCTCCGTTGATGGACGGTCTTTAAGACTTTCAAAACCTTTGATCAATTCGTCGCCCTCGTATGATCGAGAGTACAACTCAGTCCCTTTTTTCCAGACGTCATAGAAAACCTGTTCACTGGGGTCAGATGAGTAAGGAATAAGTAACGGATCCAGCATCTTTCCATTTGGAAGGCTCATCCATCTTTCCACGTTTTCCTCGTGGCAAATATTAAAGCCGCACCCCCACAACGAGACCCCTAGCTGCGTTAGTTGTTCGAAAACCAGCGTGGCGGCTTCGGACAATTCCGAGCTGTGATGCATTGCCATGGTGCGGGCCCTGAGCCGTTCCAGGGCCAGCTGGATTTGTGCTTCGCGTGCTTGGGCTTCGGCTTTTTGCAGGTCTAAAAAACGGATGTATGCTTGCTCAAATACTTTGGCAGTTCTTTTTAGTACTATGAACTCTTCCTCGGTATACAAAGTCCCGTCAAAGCTGTCCGCATACAAGGCTGAATTCTTTTCCGGAATAAAGCAAAGCGTGAACGACTTGACTTGCTGGATAATCTTTCTGGATTCCTCAAAAATTACGTCGAGACTGTTGTTGGCAAAAACGTATTTGAAATACCGGTCCTTTTGTTTCTTTGTGTAAACCTTATTGAAAATTGCTTTTCCGGTCGACATCGACTGCCATATATCCCTGAGACAGTCAACCCTATTCATGATCTTCTCGTCATAGGGAATCATGACTTTCGGAGCAGGCGACTGAAGTGTATTTCCGGGCCAAAAAACTGAATCCTTCGTCTCGAAATCGACCAACTGGATACCCACCGTACCATGCAAAACTTTCAATTCACTAAGCTGCCTGAACACAATGCCGATAACATCCGTAATTTCATTTGAATGATGCATAGCCAACGAACGGCTGCGGATCCTTTCCAACGCAACCTCTACCTGCGCCTCCCGTGCCTGTGCCTCCGTTCTTTTCAGATCAAGAAAGCGTGTATACGTCTGTCCAAAAACTTTAGCAAATCGTTTGAAGATGTCCCATGCATCGGGTACTGGTTCACTGGTGATAAATACCAAATTGCCGTGCGCAAAATTGGCGACGTGATTGATTTGTGATTTCGGCAGCTTAAACCCGGCTTTCAATTGGGCTTCCCGGCTCTTGGCAAAATCAGGAAGACTGAACAAATACTTGTAGTGCGCAGCCAGTTCCTTGCCCTCAACTTTTTCTACATAAAAATCTTCATTCTTCTTGCGCGATTTATAAAAG
>DASVBA010000779.1:0-7961 GCA_036376095.1 Chryseolinea sp. | reverse complement strand
TTGCAACCGCAAGCTCAAGATCTTTGATTTTGATCGTCTTGCCGAAATAACGCGACTCAAGCGCCTGCGCCTTATTCATTAGCGAGTACAGTAGCGTGATACCGTTATAAAAACTACTTAATTGCGGATTCACCTTTAAATCATCGGAACTGAAGTTGCTCACATTAGCCTGTAATGCACGCTGGAAATAATTCAGGGCCTCATCGTACTTGTTTTCGGAAAGCCGCACATTGCCTACAGCATTTAGGACGGAGGCAATATCGGGATGTTTCTTTCCATAGCTTTGCTCATACATTGTCAGCGCTCGATCAAAATATCCATTCGCAGCCTGTGCATTGCCGATCTTTTGATATGTCTCCCCAAGGCTGAATAACAAGAAGGCTTTGGTAGGATGTGGTTGCGGGTAGATCTTTTCCCACGTCTTAAGTGCGGATTCAAAATTGTTCGTTGCATCGCCATATAATTCCATTTTCGTATAAATGAATCCAATGTTCGCCTTTGCGATAGCGATCTTGGGGTGATCTTTTCCATGGAGTTTTTCGTAAATCACCAGTGCTTTTTCGTAAAACTCCAGCGCCTTGTCGTTATCGATTTGGCTATACACCAGACCAAGATCATTATACGAGGCGGCGATCCATTCATTGTTTTCTTTCAGGAATTTCTGCCGGATTGCGAGCGAGCGCATCAGCTGCTCCTCCGCTTGTGCGTACTTACCGGTGGCACGATATAAATTTCCAAGGTAGCCCAGTGACTGCGCAGCATCCAGTGTATTCTCCTTTCCATCCTTCTGGAAATTTGCCAACGCTGACTGTAACGCGTCAAGGGACAAATCATTTCGCCCCTGATTCATGTAAAGCGATCCGTAGTTCGTTTCGACGAGAGCCTTCTGATAGGCGCTTAACGATGCGTTTGAAACCTCTTTCAAAAGTGCCTCTGCATCTCTGAAATTTCCCGAACGTATCAAAGCCTCCGCTTTTTTATTTTGTAGTATGACTCTTAAATCCGGGCCAGACGTTTTCTTCAGCTGATTGTCAATTAGCTGAATCGCTTTTTCATATTGAGCATCCAACAGCAACGAGTCAATGGTTCTCGTCCCCTGGGCATAAAGCAATTCGCCAGAGCAAACCAAGATGAATAGAATGAGGAATGATCTGGCGTTCATCAAAATCTGTAATAGTAACTTAACGAAGTAACAAGCTCTCGTGTAAGGCCGTCGGGATTTTCGTCGCGTTGTACAAGTTTATGTCCGATGAGCAGCTTAACTCCGGAACGAACGTCGAAACTGTAACCGGTTGTGAAGATCGCCGAAAGAGCCATGCCCGTAGTGCCGTCTGGTTTTATTCGTTTACCGTTCCCATCGGTTATTTCGTCGTGATTGATCCTGTAAATTGGCAATAGCCCAAGCGTGAAATTCCATTGAGAGAATCTGAAATTCCTTTCCACCCTGAACATAATATCGGTGCCTCTCTTCAATTCCTTGGAGTTGGAATACTTCTGCACGTATGCGATGTCTTCAGGTCCATTCTCCCATGCTGTCCATAGGAACTGGTTATCATTTTTATTGAAAGGATGCTGGATCCCAGTGGCGAATAACCAGTTGCGATTTATCAGCGAAATGCCGGTAATAAAGTCGAAGCTGCCAAGACTGGTTTGGTAGTACATTGGCAATGGATATCCGTTTTCATCCTTGTCGGATTTATTTGTTGGCAGCTTCCCACCGACCGAAAGGTTGACATCAAAATTTTCGCCTTTGATGATACTGCGGGTAAGGCACAAAGAAATATCGCCCATTCCGGAAGTATTGGCGAGACGCCCGGTTATGGCCTGGTATGGAAGCTTCACCTGAAACGATGTTTTGGAGTTCAGGCTGAAATTCAGATCAGCTGTGGCAACATAAATAACAGGAGTGAGCGTGGTAGTTCCGCGATAGAAACTGATCTCCATGGAACGAAGCTTAAGCTCGATTTTTTTGTTGAATGGCTGGTCGGGCTTCATTGCCCCCATTGTACAAAAGCCGGCATCGCTACAGCCCTGAGCAAGACAATTGTGAATACCGAGCAGTACAAAAAGCACGGCAACGGGAGGCATCATTGACCTGGACATGAGAAAGTAAACATTGGGCCAGACTAAGGTACTTAAAAAAAGAAAACCCGGAGTTTTTGTCTCCGGGTTTTTCGAATGTTTCTTGTCTATACGGCTTACATTCCCAGTGACTGGTTCTCAATCGAAGCAAGCTCTAACACTTTCTCGTATTCCGCTGGGGAGAGGTCGTTGTAGAAATAATGCACCGGGTCGACTTGCCCTCCTTTGATAAGTACCTCATAGTGCAAATGCGGCGCGGTGGAAAGTCCGGTGTTCCCAACGTATCCAATCAAATCGCCACGCTTTACGTTTTGTCCGGGGCGAACAGAAAATTCATGCATATGCGCGTACCGGGTACGGTATCCGAAGCCGTGATCGATCTCTACCATTTTTCCATAACCGCTGAATTTTACACTCACCTCGGCTATCGTGCCATCAGCTGTTGCATATATCGGAGTACCTATCGACGCTGCGAAGTCGATACCAGTGTGCATCTTTTTTACTTTATAAATCGGATGGGTCCGCCATCCATATCCGGAGGCCAACGCAACAAGTTGCTTGTTAGATACAGGCTGTATGGCAGGAATCGCCGCGTACAGTTTCTCTTTCTTTTCCGCTAACGCGACCACTTCATCCTGTGACTTTGTTTCTATGTATAATTTTCTCCTCAACAGATCAACCTTTTCGTGGAGAGAAAGCACCATTTCTGAGTGTGAAAATTCTTTCTCCTTTATATCGGAATAGCGGTCCACACCGCCTACACCGGCGTGCCGTATCGATTTTTCGATTGGTTCGGCACCAAGCACCACCCGGTAAATATTATCGTCGCGATGTTCGATGTTCTCCAGGATAGAACTCAATGTTTGAACATCCTTAGTTAGCTTTTCATAGTAGAATTCGAGCTCTTTAATCTCATTTTTTTGCATGAGCTCCTTGGGCGATTCGAAGTAGGAACTGTACAGGATCAGCAGTCCTACGGCCATGGAAACTGTGAGCGAAAGTATTCCCAGGGCGTTAAGGATAACGTCGCTGGTACGGGTTTTTACCCGCTCGTACTTACATGTCTCCGTATCGTAGTAATACTTTATACGTGCCATAAACTCTAAATATACTCATTTGGGCCTAAAAGGCTGAATGACATCCTCATTACACTCGATAAATGGCCCTTCCAGCAGGTCAATGCAATATGGGATTGCCGGAAAGACCGCGTCCAGACACTGTCTGATCGCTTTAGGTTTACCAGGCAAATTTAGGACTAAAGTTTGGTTCCGTATCCCTGCGGTCTGCCGCGAAAGAATGGCTGTAGGCACGTATGTAAGACTTTTGGCCCTCATGAGCTCCCCAAATCCGGGTAAAAGCTTGTTGCATACCGCTTCTGTGGCTTCAGGTGTCACATCACGCTTGGCGGGGCCCGTTCCGCCACATGTAATAATGAGGCAGCATTTCTTATCATCGGCCATTTCAATTATGGTTTTTTCAATAAGATCCTGCTCGTCGGGTATTACCGCATATTCCTTTTCCCAGCTGCTCTTTAAATATTCGCCGAGGGTCTCTACTATTGCCTTCCCGGGTATATCTTCATAAATGCCTTTGCTTGCACGATCCGAAACGTTTATTATCCCTATTCTTATAGGTTGTTGCGTTGAGTTATCCATATTGGTGTTGTGAAAAGCAATAGGATCCAGACAGGGAAACCTTCTTGCTTATTAGACATAGAAAAAAAAGATCAACGCGATTCAGGTTTGAAGAGAATATTTTCTGATCGACCCTTTTTGAAAACCTGTCGTCCTTTGTTAATCCCTTTACGAATTTCTTTTTGTTGTTCATGCGGCAATGAAAGAATTTGCTGGCAGGACTCTGAACAGCAATTATCGAACTTTTTCGCGCACTCCTTGCACTGAATGAACAACAAGTGACATCCATCATTCTTACAATTGGTATGGTCATCACAAGGATTTCCGCATTGATGACATACAGCAATTATGTCATCTGAAATTCTTTCACCCAGGCGCTCGTCGAATACAAAGTTTTTTCCAATGAATTTGTTCTCGAGTCCCTGATCTTTTACCTGCCGCGCATATTCGATGATGCCGCCGTCGAGCTGAAACACGTTTTTGAATCCCTGGTGCTTCATCCATGCGCTTGCTTTTTCGCAACGGATACCCCCCGTACAATACATCAGGAGATTTTTGTCTTTATGCTCCTTCATTAGGTCTTCAACCAGTTGCAACTCTTCACGGAAAGTGTCGACATCGGGACAAATTGCATTCTTGAAGTGACCAACCTCGCTTTCATAATGGTTGCGCATGTCAACAATAATAGTGTTCTTGTCTTCGGCGAGTTCGTTGAACTTCTTTGCATTTACATGCTGGCCGGCGGCAGTAACGTCGAATGTTTTGTCGTCCAGACCATCGGCAACGATCTTTTTACGCACCAAAATTTTGAGCTTAAAAAACGATTTGCCATCGTCCTGGATAGCGGTATTAAGGCGAACTCCGTCCAGGAATGAAATGGTGCTGAGAAAACCTTTGAAAGAATTAAATGAAGATTCTGGTACACTGATCTGCGCATTTATTCCCTCCGCAGCAACATAGATGCGTCCCAGTATATGCAATGACTCGAGCCCCCGATAAAGTTCGTCCCTGAAAGCTTTTGGATCAAGAATATGATGGTATCGGTAAAAAGAAACCGTAACCCTTTTTTCGGGCAAGGACCGCATCTTTTCCTTCAGCGTGCGGCCATTAATGCGATTGTACAACGCCATAATATGATTAAATGCAAGTTAATCTGGCGCAAATTTAACATTTCCAGCGCAGTCAGTAAATAAATAAAACTTATTAAGCTTTAATTTCTAGGCCGAAGCTCGCCGCGTAGCAATTGATTGTACTCATCACAAGTTAGCCAGCCCTGCTCATTGCAATATGCGCAAGTTTTGTATGCTGGCCCAAAAGCGCCTTTCTTAACGATCACATGATCGCCTTTGCAAACAGGGCAGGTTACCTTTCCGGCTGGACCGCAGTCGATGTCATAGTTTACAGATAGTATTTCACCAGCTTGATTCATAGCCAGCGATTTTTCTTTGACAAATTCAGCTTCGGCTTTTCGCATCACTGATACAGCCTCGTTCGAATACTGACCGTTGGTCCCTTTTAGCTGAATGTATTTGTTAAGCCAGTCAATGCTTTGTTTGTACTTTCCAAGATGAAATGAATTCTTGCCAAAGAAGAAGGTAAGATCAGACGGAACGCTGCGAACATTGTCGAGTACATACTGAAACTTTTCGTCTGCTCGTGCATAGTTGCCAAGATCCATAAAATAGACGCCTGAATCCAGCTCACGAAGAAGTGCTGTTTTTTTAAGTTGTTCCTGCTGAAGCTTGTATTCCTCTACTTTATCTTGTTGAGCACACAGGCTGCCGCTGATCGCGCATGTAATAAGAACGCTTATAAAGTACCGCATCATCAATTAAATCTCTCCTTACTTATATCCAGCCACTCCATAGCAGCAACATGAAAAATATCTTCTTTAATACTGTTGTCGAGATTCATGTTCTCGATAAATTTTCCGATCTCCAGATCGCCCAGAGGAAATGGATAGTCCGACCCCAGCATCACGCGTTTAGATCCCTGAAGCTTTAACACGTATTCCAACATTAGCTCATCATGTGTAACACTGTCCACCCAAAACTTGCCAAGATAATGTTTTGGCTTCACGTTGTTATCTATGGCTACCAGGTCAGGTCTGCATTCGAATCCATGTTGAATCCTTCCTATCGTGAAAAGAAAAGATCCGCCTGCGTGTGCAAAATTAACCCGTAGTTTCGGAAGTTTTTCAAAGATCCCGCCAAAGATCATGGAGCAAACGGCCCTGGATGTTTCCGCGGGCATTCCAACTAACCACGGAAGCCAATACCGCTGCATGCTCTTTTGTCCCATCATATTCCATGGGTGAACCAATACAGCCATTCCAAGTTTTTCGCAAGCCTGAAAGATGGGGAAAAATCGTTCCTCGTTGAGATTGAGATCATTGATGTTTGATCCTATCTGAACGCCGCTTAATCCTGCCTGCTTACATCGTTCCAGTTCTTGTATTGCCAGCTCGCTATCTTGCATAGGGATGGTGGCAAGGCCCAAATAGTTGTGCGGATATTTTGCGACGAGGTCCGCTATGTGGTCATTCAGGAATCTTGAAATTTCGAGACAATCGAAAGGCTTAGCCCAGTAGGAGAACATAACCGGCACGGTGCAGACAATCTGCACCTGAGTATTGTACTTGTCGTATTCTTTGATTCTTAGCTCGGGGTTCCAGGCATTTTCTTTTATTTCCCTGAAGAATTGATTGCCTCGCATCATTTTGGCGAACCCTTTTTTGTGATGCTGCAGAAAGATAAAATCTCCGTAGCCAAACTTTTCTGTCCAATTAGGTAATTTCTTAGGAAGGATGTGTGTATGGCAATCTATCTTCAACATTTCAGCAAACCCGGAAACTCGAAATATCGAAGATTTTTGACTGCTATCAAATGAGAGTCTGCGGTGGGGATTGGTGAATGATGAGGAGAAAAATGAGCAATCATCTCTGGTGTTTGGGAAAAATCAACCAGTTATTGTCTCAATTTGGGCCAGTGAAAGAGTTTTTAGAGGAACGAAAATCCCTTCTAAAATATGCCCGTCCTTTCGATTGAACCTCGATTTTAGTATGAATTTGGCCATCTTTTGGCACTGAACGGCCCAATCCTGGACGCTAATGTTTAAGCCCAAGGAGGTCATGGCATCAATTTCTCTTTACCAGAGGAAAAACCAAAAACCCATGAATCTCCTTTTGATCATTTTATGTTTTGTATTGGCTTACGGACTATTCGCGTTAATCGCCTTCAAAATTGTAAAAGTTCTGTTCCCTAACCAGGATTCACACGACAAACCGTGGAAAGTAAGAACTCCTTAGGCCAACAGAAAGAAATGGACCAGCCCCGCCCCAAGTTACTGGAGGTGGGGCTTTTTGTTTCTTGCCTCGCTACAACGTGTGGAATTTTGCCGCCTAATCTGATTAAGGCTATTTCTTGCAGCGTTGGCTTAAACGGCTGACAATCAAACGAGGGGCTTCTTTGGGATACAATTGGCACCATTTTTTAGAAAAATTCATCAGACGCTTTAGGCAGAGGTGGTTTAGTCACAACAGGATACCAAGCACATGGGTCGAATGAAAAAAAATAAAGCACAAAAATCAAAACCAATTATAAAGGAGGATGATAAGGAAAATATCCTCCTGAATAAGATTATAAAGACACGGGAAGAGATTCTCGATTTACTGAAAGTTCTAAAGACTTTCTGAATAGTTGCGCCACCGCTGTAGCTTTAGCGCAAGCGGTACAAAAATATTGGGGTGGCAAGTGATTAAGGTGAACAATTTCATCTTTTAAGTTTTGCCTGGATGACTATCTCACATCTTTCAATTCTGATTGTCCGTCCACTCCAATCCTGAGCCGTCATCGCCGCCTTGATGACGGCTCTTTTGTTTCAACGCTACCCCAGAATTGCTGAAAGGATGAAATAAATAATTATGGAAAGGATCAATACTCCATACATGATCAGATCAACCCTTACATACGGCTTGTATTCCTTATAAAGCTCTTTCAATTTTTTAAACATTTTTATCCGGATAATCACCTAATTTCAGTTCCAAAGTAACTATTTAATTTTTTATTCGTCTGTAGAAGTGCTGCACGGACTGAAATCATTCTTTTCTATCGACATAGGGGTAAAAGAGGGGTTGGTTGTCTGATGCATAAAGCAACCCGATAACAAATGATTAAAAAATTACTCCTGCCACTGCTGACATTTTCATGGCTTACCATCGTGGCCCAGGACAAAGTTACCCTCAAT
>DASVBA010000775.1:0-4109 GCA_036376095.1 Chryseolinea sp. | reverse complement strand
CGTGCGCGTCGTCAACGAATAAGCGGAAGTTGTATTTCTTTTTCAATTCGACCACACCTTTAAGGTCGCCTTGCTTACCGGACATACCGAATACTCCTTCGGTTATTACCAGTATCCCTCCTCCTGTTTCATCTGCGAGCTTCGTTGCCCGTTGTAACTGTTTCTCGAGGCTATCCATGTCATTGTGCGTGTACACGAATCGCTTTCCGATATGCAGCCTCACGCCATCAATTATGCACGCATGTGATTCCGCATCGTACACGATCACGTCTTTGCGATCTACTAATGCATCAATGATTGAAACTACACCTTGATAACCAAAATTGAGAAGCATCACGTCTTCCTTCTTGACAAACTCCGCCAGTTGTCGTTCGAATTCAAGGTGATGTGTCGAGTTACCAGACATCATCCGCGCGCCCATTGGTAATCCAAGACCATATTGCGCGGCGGCATCTGCGTCGGCTTTACGAACTTCCGGATGGTTTGCCAATCCCAGATAGTTATTCAGACTCCAGTTCAATACCTCTCGGCCATTGAATGTCATGCGCGGCCCGATCTCGCCTTCAAGTTTGGGGAAGAAAAAATAATCCTCCGGAAGGTGTGAATACTTGGCTAGTGCTCCAGCCTCCATTCTTAGTTTCTCGAATAAGTCTACCATAGCGTCACAATTGTGTTAAAATTGCGGCAAAAATAAGCAAAAAACGGGTTCATTTGGCCTTCCTACCCCTTTGCGTGTGTATAAATTATGCTTAGCATTGTGTTTTAAGCCTTTTTGGTGAGGAAAATTCAAAAAATTTTAGTGGCAAACCGGGGGGAAATCGCTCTCCGGATCATGAGAACCGCCCGCGAAATGGGGATTAAGACCGTCGCTGTATTCAGCGATATAGACCGGCAGGCATTGCATGTGCGCTATGCGGATGAAGCGATTGGCATCGGGCCTGCCCCGTCATCAGAGTCATATCTGCGCATGGACAAGATCATTGAGGCGGCAAAATTGGCGGGAGCCGACGCGATCCACCCAGGGTACGGATTTCTTTCTGAGAATGAAGACTTCGCGCAGTTGGCGATTGATAACGGAATTATTTTTATAGGTCCGTCGCCAAAAGCCATTGAGATCATGGGTAGTAAGCTGGCGGCGAAGGCTGCGGTAAGCAAGTTTAAGGTGCCCCTTGTCCCCGGGACGTCGGAACCGATAACGGACCTTAAAGCGGCAAAAGAAGTAGCGAAAAGTATCGGCTATCCGATTCTGATTAAAGCTAGCGCCGGTGGCGGTGGCAAAGGCATGCGCATCGTTGAGAGTGAAGAACAATTCAATGAACAAATGGAACGTGCTGCCAGCGAAGCAAAATCCGCTTTTGGTGACGGTTCAGTGTTTATCGAAAAGTATATCGCCAAACCCAGGCATATTGAATTCCAGATCCTCGGTGACCAGCACGGCAACGTGGTTCATTTATTTGAGCGTGAGTGTTCCATTCAAAGAAGGCATCAAAAGGTTATTGAAGAAGCGCCTTCAAGCGTGCTAACACCAGACAAAAGAAAATTAATGGGAGAAGCTGCCATAAATGTGGCCAGGTCTTGCAATTACTACAATGCCGGTACCGTTGAATTCATCCTGGATGAAAAGCTCGACTTTTACTTCCTTGAAATGAACACGCGTCTTCAGGTCGAGCATCCGGTAACGGAACAGATTACGGGTTTGGATCTGGTAAAGCTTCAAATACTGATTGCTCAAGGAGAACAAATTCCATTTAAACAGGAAGATCTGAAGATTAATGGTCACGCCGTCGAAGCACGTGTGTACGCTGAAGATCCGTCGAACAACTTTCTTCCGGACATCGGCACATTGAGAACATACACGCGACCTCAGGGCCCCGGCGTCCGTGTTGACGACGGTCTTGAGAAGGGTATGGAAATTCCGTTCTATTATGATCCGATGATCGCGAAATTGATATGTCATGCGGACACGAGAAGTGCGGCCATTGAAAAAATGCTAAGAGCCATCGATGAATACGATATTACCGGTTTGGAAACAACGCTGGGATTCTGCCGGTTTGTGATGAAACATGATGCATTCCGGTCCGGGAACTTTGATACACGTTTCGTCGAAAACTTTTTCTCGGCAAGTGACCTGAACCCTCCGTCGAATGACGACGAGGAAAAAATTGCGGCGGCTCTTGCAGCAGTTTTGCAGTTCAATGATAAGTCTGTGAAGCGGGAAAATCATACCGCTTCGGCTACGGCCAAGTGGAAAAAATCCCGCCTTAAGTAAAACTGCCTATTGTATTTCTATTGGTGCGGGGCTGAAGCAGATCACAAAGATAAAAAGTGCGAGCCACCCCAATAAAATTCGTTTGTCATCCAGCGGTTCTTCTATCTCAGAAGGCGGATGCTGAATGCCAATAAATCTGCCCAGGATAAAGATATACACCAGCCAGCCAGAGTATCCACGGGCTGCAGGAAATATCCAGCTGACCGTCAACATAAAAACAAGGATTAACAATGAATACATCAACGTATCCCTGGCCTGCAGGCCGAGTCCTAATAGCGACAAATACAGAAATACGAGTGAACCTCCTATCCAAAGGGTCAGATCATTTGGCTTCATGGACAGGTCAAGGACGCCTATACCAGCATACAGCAGCAGCAAGAAGAAGGTTACGGTGGCAATTATTTTATGAATGCGGTATCCAAAGAGACCGTAGACAACATGGCCCCCGTCAAGTTGACCAATAGGCAATAAGTTGAGGCATGTAAAGACAAGAGCCAGAAATCCCGCAAAAAGATACGGATAGTGGATGAGTTCATGTGCGTTTGGCAATCTTGCCGGGTCAGCCACCACCTTTTCAAAAAAAAGGAACAACATATTTCTTCCAACATTCACATCTAAGATCTTGTCGGAAAGATCATTATAGACATGGTTGGCATAATCAAGGCCATACTGCTCGTATTCCGGATGAATTTGGAAAATGTATTCAGGCTCAGGCAAATTGGTAAAGCCGTAAAATAATACAACCAATGCCATCGCGAAACCCGCCAACGGGCCGGCAATCCCGATGTCAAAATTTTGTTTTTTCGAGTGCACCCTGCTTCTCAGACGGATCACCGCCCCCATCGTCCCAATGGAGAATGGAAATGGCGGCAGTGGAATGTAGTAGGGTAACGTGACCTTTACCTTGTGATACTTAGCCATGAAGTAATGGCCGAACTCGTGCACCGTTAGTATCAGTAAAAACGGGACAGAGAATTCGAACCCACTAACGAAATCGTTCCAGCTGAAATCTTCCATGTATATGGATCTCCCGTACGTCCACTCGGCGCCAGCTAGCGTGGTGGATACGAGGGTTAACAAGAAAAGTACTAGTTGTAAAATTACCCTTCGAAGATCACTGCTCATGGAAATAGTTAAGTATTAGATCAGGCGTGAGGACATGAACGGTTTGAATGCCTAACAATTTTGCGCCTTCAATGTTAGATAAGTTGTCGTCAAGAAATAAAGTTTCGTGAGCCAATAAGGAATTTTCATTGAGCACTTGTTCAAAAATATCTGCGTTAGGCTTCCTCTTTTTCACAATATGTGAATAGTATGCCCGGTGGAAGTAGGTGTCAAGCGAGTTTCCAGGATGTGTGACACCTGGCAACATAACCTGATTGATGTAGTTCAAATGGATGTTGTTTGTGTTGCTCAGTAGATATACAGAATAATTCTTTTTGAGGTTCTGCAGGAGATTCAATTTTTTTATGGGAAGTCCCAGAAGCATAGCGTTCCAGCACGCGTCGATCTCATCATCGGATGATTGGACGGCGAACACGTCCCTGACGAAATTCCTGAAATCGTTGTCGTTCATCAATCCGCGCTCATAAGCCTCAAATCCTGGTGTCGACGTATAAAGGTCATTTACTTTTTGTTTGTCCAAACCAGACAACGCCGAAAATTGCTGCATAGTTTGATCGACTGAAAGATCCAGTATCACTCCACCAAGGTCGAAAATGAGATTCCTTATTGATTTGTTGTCGTTCACGGCGTATAGTTTACAAATTCAAATATGGATCAACGGTTTCCATTTTCAAATTTCTAAGTCTCATTGACGTGTAATCTTAGTGGAAGGCTC
>DASVBA010000763.1:0-5800 GCA_036376095.1 Chryseolinea sp. | reverse complement strand
ACGCTTTAGGATCTCTTCACGTGATATGTCTTCGTCATGACCGACGGATGCTTTAGTAGTGGGTGTAATAATAGGAGAGGGAAGCTTGTCATTTTCTTTCAAACCTTCGGGAAGTGGTACTCCGCATAATGTACGCTTTCCTGCTTTATACTCCCTTGCTGCGTGGCCCGCAAGATAACCTCTGATAACCATCTCTACTTTAAAGGGCTCACATTTGAAACCAATTGTAACGTTTTGGTCCGGAGTGGAAACAACCCAGTTGGGAACAATATGCTTGGTGGCGTTTAGATTGAACGCAGCAATCTGATTCAGGACCCGGCCCTTGTCCGGAATAGCCCGCGGGAGGACCACATCAAATGCAGAAATCCGGTCAGTGGCTACCATGGCCATTAAGTCTCCGAAATAATATACATCCCTGACCTTGCCGCGGTAGAAACCCGTTTGTCCGGGAAAGGAATACCTGGTCTCTTTTATTGCCTCCATGATAGCGAATTGAGGCTGTAAGTTAATAGTAATGAACAATTTTTAAGGAGTGCGGGCAAAATTTTGGGACCTCATTTTTCAGTGATCATGGCGGTACCTGCCTTGAATACCACCGAGCTTAGCTGATTGCCTTGCTCATCAAAGGTCTTCCATTCCTTGTGTTTCTTGTCAGCGGCGTATTCCCCTGTTTCCTTTACGACACCATTGGGGTAATAGGCGGTATAAAAACCGTGTTTTCGATTCGAGCGGTATTCCGTCACCGTCTCCAGCGCACCGGTTTCAGAATAAGTTTTTAAAGGCCCGGCTAGCAAATTTGCTTTATAGGATTCTTCCTGCTTCACTTTACCAGAGGGATAGAACAAATAACGAATGCCATTCAATTTTCCACCCTCATACGACTCCTTGACCTTAGCCACTTTTTGTCCTTCGAAATAGTATGTCCAGGTCCCTTCTGGCTGGTTGTTCCTTAATTTCTTTTCAGAAACTACAACACTGGCGGTATCAAACTCTACTACCGTTGCGTCGATTCCGTTGGACGATACTTGTTCTTTTATCTTGATCTTTCCATCGGGAAAGTAATCTACGTTCGTTCCGATCTTTCGGCCATCCTTGTATTGATAACGATGTTGCACGGCGCCGTCGGCAAAATAACCTGTGTTATCTCCGTGGAGCTTGCCGTTAAGGAAGTTGCCTTCAAGGATCAAATGGCCTTCACGGTCGTATGTTTTGAACTTACCATTTTTAGATCCTTGTTCCATTGTTGAAACCGTTTCCAGCTGGCCATTGGTGAAATAGGTTTTATAGAATCCCGTAAGTATCCCGTTTAAGTAGTTTGCTTCCGTTTCGATTTTTCCGTTGTCGTAATAACTGCGGGTGATTCCATTTGGCTTCCCATTCTCGTAGCTTATTTCTTTCTTAAGCTTGCCTCCCTGGTAATATTCTTTAACCAGTCCTTCGGGTTTGCCCTTTACAAAAAATGTTTCGCGCTTGACGGCGCCGTTGTCGAAATAAAGCTGAATGCTATCTGTAAGAATATCATTTTGATAGTATGCCTTCTGAAAGGGCCTGCCGTCCTCGTCAAAGACTTGTACTGTCCCGTGGCGAAGTCCGTTTACATACGAAAGCTTGCGTGCTATCTTGCCGTTCTCATGATACTCGGTAAATGACCCTGACTTCTTACCGTCGTCAAAGTTTCCATCTACCATGAGGTTTCCATTTTCGTAATACCTTTGATAACGGCCAACGAATTTTTGGTCGTCTTCTTTCGAAGTGAAGTAAATCTCCTGTGGTTTTCTTTTTTGCTGATCGTAATAGGTCCTTACTTCACGCTGCGCAAAAGCGGATGTGAGCCATAGGGATAACAGTATGCTTATAGAAACCTTCATTGAACCACGTAGTCCGGCTAAATCGTGGGTATAACGACCGGGCTCTTCGCTTGTTGCCTTTTGACAGTTTTAAACATTTTCAATGACAATCGCGGATGCTCCCCCGCCGCCGTTACAAATTCCGGCCACTCCCAGGCTTGCGTTGTTTTGTTTCAACACATTGATAAGAGTTGTGATAATTCTGCTGCCACTCGCACCCAGCGGATGTCCGATAGCAACAGCCCCACCGTTAACATTAACTTTATCAGGATCGATCCCAAGCTTCATGTTGTTGGCGATCGCCACGGCCGCGAAGGCCTCATTGATCTCAAAATATCCGACTTCCTTTTTGTCCACACCTGCATTCTTAAGCGCTTTCGGAATCGCCAGCGAAGGAGTTGTTGTAAACCACATCGGGTCCTGAGCGGCGTCCGCAAAACCTCTTATTTTCGCAATAGGCTTAATTCCCAACAACTGGGCTTTTTCCTTGCTGACCAGCAGTAATGCTGAAGCCCCGTCATTAAGAGTCGATGCATTTGCAGCCGTTACCGTTCCATCTTTTGAGAACGCCGGCTTTAAGGAAGGAATTTTTTCGAAGTTGACGTTTTTATATTCTTCATCCTCCCGGAACAGGGTTGTGTTTCCTTTTCTATCGGTGATTTCTACCGGTATAACTTCTTCGTTGAACTTGCCTGACGTCCATGATGAAGCCGATCGCTTGTACGAAGAAATTGCATAGTTATCCTGGTCCTGTCGCGAGATGTTCATTTCCTTGGCGGTATTGTCCGCACAAACGCCCATAGCGCAATGGTTGTACGCGTCTGTAAGTCCATCGTACTGAAGGCCGTCGAGTAATTCTCCGTGCCCGTATTTGTAACCTGTGCGCGCCTTTAACAAGTAGTAGGGAATGTTACTCATACTTTCCATACCACCTGCCAGGATAACATCGTTTTGCCCAAGCATAATGGATTGTGCTCCGAGCATCACTGCTTTCATCCCTGAAGCGCAAACTTTATTTACAAGCGTGCAGGGTATTTCAAACCCCAAACCAGCACCCGCGGCCACCTGGGTTGCTGGGGCCTGCCCCAAACCTGCGGAAAGCACGTTTCCGACAAATAACTCCTGGACGTGCTTGGCATCTACTCCAGCTTTTTGCAGTGCCCCTTTGAATGCAATGGAACCCAACTTGACAGCGGAAACGGATGCAAGGCTGCCGCCGAAACTGCCGATTGGCGTGCGGACCGCAGAGATAATGTAGACTTCTTTCATAACTGTTGGCGTGTTTGATGGGAGCAATTACCAATCCGGTTTTGTCTTGTCTTTCGGTTTGGTTGCTTTGCGCTTATTTTGCTGAAGGTACTGTATCTCCTGATTTTTCATCGCTTCAAGGATCATCCTGGCTTTTTCTTCGCTTATCTTCATTTGCTGCAATTTCTCTGAAAGCTGAGGAGTATTTTCGTTCTGATCTTTTTTCTCGTCTTCCTTTTGCTCCTGGTTTTGTCTTTGCTGCTGCTGGTCCTTCTTTTCCTTCTCTTCCTTGCTTTGCTGATCCTTTTGTTGTTCTTCCTTTTCCTTCTGCTCTTTTTCCTGTTGCTCCTTTTGCTGCTGCTCTTTCTCTTGTTGTTCTTTCTGCTGCTGTTCTTTCTGCTGCTCTTTGTTCTTTTGTTCCTGCTTCTGCTGATCTTCTTTTTGTTTCTCCTCTTTCATCTTTTCCGCCAGGGCCTTCAGCTTTGCGTCATTAGGATATTTAACAAGGCCTTCGCCAACGATCTGCCTGGCCTGCGGGGTCCTGCCGTTGACATAATGGTTTGCCGAAGCATCAAAATAAGATTGTGCTCCTTGCCCACAACAGAGGCAAGAGCTAAGAATTAGAAAAGTGAATATATAAACCGCTTTCATTTTCCCTTTTATTTCTTGTTTATGGTCACCACATTCTTGAGTCGTTCGATAAAGTCACCATAGTACATAACAGATGGATCCTTTTTCGCGCCTTCCAACATCAGGTCCTGAGCCTCCCTGAATCTAAACTGCGCTGAAAGAGCTTCCGCCTGTGCTTTTAACTTCTTAGCGTATTCGGATGGTTCCTTGGGGGCATTGTTATTTTTCTGATCCTTTTTCTTTTGCTCGTCCAGCTTCTTCTTTAGCATTTCATAATTGTACCGCGCATCAGTGTTGTTTGCATCGGCCTTAATGGCTTGCTTGAAATTTGATAACGCTTCCTCAAACTTTCCTTGCCTATGATTAAGGACACCAAGCTGGTGTTGTGCACTTGAGCGAATGCGGGGCTTGACGCTTCCGGCAATTGATTGGTAGGCTCCGGCCGCACTGGCAGTGTCGTTAATTTGAAAATAAGAGTTCGCGAGGTTTAAGGTGATCTCATCTTCCGTAACCCCTAAAGAATCTAAAAGGTAAGTATACCGCTCAATTGCTGTTTTATAATCGCCGGAATTATATGCCTTTTTAGCTTCCGACTTGGCAGTATTGATTCTACCGATCTTGGCAGGATCAATAGAAGATACAACGAGTATGGTATAGAGTATTGCCAGTTTCATATCCTCACTGTCGGGACATTTAAAAGAACATCCAAAATGAAAAGAAGCAGCGCGGCTGCAAGGAAGTAAAAATACTTATTGGCGGTAACATCAATAAACCTCGCGTCGCGCAATTCACCTTCAATTTTGCTGATTGTGTTGATCATTCTCGAGACATCATTTCGCGATTCATTGATTTCAAAATATTGCCCGCCTGTTTTGTTTGCAAGCGAAATCAGCGCATCAGGCTTTAATTTTGTAACAACAATCAGGCCCTGACGGTTTGTTTTTAAAGCGTTTCCGGAATAGATGTTACCACCTTTTTCGGTGCCAACTCCTAAGGTGAACAGTTTAATATTCTTTTTTTCAATTTCCTGCGTCACTTCGATTGCTTCTTCCCCAAAATCTTCGCCATCGCTGATGAGGATGATGATCTTTGATTTGGCTTGAGCCGAAGGACCGCTATCGTCATCTTCCAGTTTTTTCAGCGCCATTCTGAGCGGCGGTCCGAAATCAGTACCAGATGAGGGAACCAACCCCGAGTTCATTGTCTCAATAAAAAGGTTGAGTGCGTTTTGATCATAAGTCAGCGGGCATTGCATGAACGCTTCTGATGAAAAAATAATTATTCCGATGCGGTCTGAGTTAAAAGCATCTACAACTTTTTTCATCTCAAACTTCACTTTTTCCAAACGGGTCGGCTGGATATCGAATGCATCCATGGATTTAGAAAGATCCACACATATCATGATGTCCTTGCCCATCGATTTAACTTCCTTTTTTGAGCCTCCGAACGATGGCCCGAGCAACGCAATCATGAACAAAGCGAAGTACACCGTACGGAGCAGTATCTTGACCAGTACGTTAGTGTATGAAGTGTTGAGGCTTTTGGCGATACGAATGACCCGGACAAGGTAGGCTGCGTACAGTAGAACGAAGGCCGCCGTAAATGCTATTTCTATGATTCCGAAACTACGATACCAAAGCACAGGTTCTCTCAGTTAAAAGGGCAATTTGCACTTACCATTTTGTTTCTGCAATACCTAATTTTTTAGTTCTTCAGGGAATTCTCAAAATTGAAGCCGCATCACAAAATCATTCATCCAGTAGGGGCCTATAGGCACGTCTTCTTCCGCGATCACGGAAAATCCCATTTTTTCATAAAAGTGTCTCGCCTTATTATAACGGTTCACATTGAGATCGAGTATCCGGATGTTTTCAAGAATGATCCGTCGTTTCACTTCTTCGATCAGGAGTCGACCGTAGCCCTTACCCTGATTTTCGGGGAGTACGTAGATCTTATGTAGTTTGGCTACTTGCGGATTCTCTTTACGCCGGCCGTAAGCTGCGAAACCCTGAAAACCAGACTCGTCAGTTAACAGAATATATTGTTGTGTTTTGTTTGAAAGAGACTCACTCAAG
>DASVBA010000727.1:0-11906 GCA_036376095.1 Chryseolinea sp. | reverse complement strand
TTTGATGAAACTCTATGTCTGCCTCACACGCTCCGGCGATATAACCTTTCTCGACGAGAGACGAGAAGTCATTACAAATTTTTGTAAGCTCATCAATATTCTCTTTTTTTATCCGTGTGATAGCGAGTCGGATAGCTGCCAGTTCCAATATCTCACGAACCTGGCGGATTTGCTGGATATCGTCAACGGTCATTTCTGTCACAAAGTAACCACCTCGTTCCCCAGCGGCCACCAGGCCTTCGCCAAGCAGGCGGGTTAGAGCCTCCCTCACGGCAACGCGGCTAACCTTCATGCGCTTTGCCCAACCGTCTTCCTTTAAGCGGACACCTGAATGAAGCTGAGAAATTAATATTTGGCGGCGTATTTCGTCGTAAACCACGCTAGCCTGGGAATCGTGTTTCATTAATCAAATAGTATGTAAACAAAAAATAGTTAAAATTGAATACAAAATGTTATTTTGCCCAACACAATTTAGCAATAATGCGATCGGAAATAAAAGACACCTGTGCTGAAATTATAGAACGTTCCCGGAAACACATGGCGGGCGGCGTCGTTTGCTTAACAGAAAGGTGTCCCCTCATATAGTTTTTGAACGTGCCATTGGTAGCAAACTATATGATACTGACGGAAAAGAATATCGACTACCACGCGGCCTTTGCACCGATGTTGCGCTTGTCAAAAACGGCATTTACCAATTTCCTGCCGCTTGCAAGCAAGGTTCTGTTAGCTACTCGCATTCGGAAACCGATATCGAACGTACACTTGATATAACTCAGAAATTGCTTAAAGTAATCTGAAGCCGCCAAGCATGACAACACAGGATAGAACTGAAATTGAGGCTGAGTATACTTATAACACATTTGGGTAAAATTGAAAGATGGGTGCTCACTTGATTCAAGTGGGTGCTCATTTTTGTCCCGCGCCGTACCAAACTGACGAAAACAAACCCAGTCTATCAACCTCCAAGCTTAAGGTCGATGCAAAAAGATTATATTCTTTTCTTAGTGATTCTCAGCGCAATCGTGTCCTGTGGCCATCCCACTGATTCGAAACTCTTTGAAATCAGAAAAGGCGGAGAACTAGGCATTGACTTTGAGAACACCATCACTACAAATGATACTCTGAATGCTGTGTCTTTCGAGTACGTATACAATGGAAGCGGTGTTGGGGTCGGTGACTTCAACAATGACGGGCTTCAGGATATTTTCTTTGGAGGTAACCAGGTATCCAGCCAGTTGTATCTAAACAATGGAAACTTGAAATTTATAAACAGCACTGAAGAGTCAGGGATTTCTACCAGGCATTGGATCACGGGAGTTTCAGTCGTTGATATCAACACGGATGGATTGCAGGATATCTATCTGTGTGTGGCAGGACAAGTACCCGCGGAGCAAAGGAAAAATCTGTTGTTTATTAACCAGGGAATAAAGGAAGGCACGCCCACATTCGTTGAATCGGCCGCAAGCTATGGTCTCGATGATGACCGATATGCAACTATGGCGGCTTTTTTTGATTACGACAAAGATGGAGACATTGATCTCTACCTGGTAAATAACTGGCTGGAACGATACAATCGTAACAACCTCCGCCCTAAGCGTAGCAAAGGCGAGGCAGAAAGCACAGACAGGTTATACAGGAACAACGGCAATAATACATTCACAAATGCCTCGGATGAAGCGGGCATCACGATAGAAGGATATGGCCTTGGGGTCGCCATCTGTGACATAAACCAGGATAGCTGGCCGGACGTCTATGTTGCAAACGACTTCTTAAGCAACGACCTGATTTGGGTAAATCAACAGAATGGCACATTCCAAAACAAAGCGGGCGACTACCTGAAACACCAGACTCATAACGGCATGGGTGTTGATATCGCAGACTTCAATAATGACGCCTTACCAGATATCCTTGTGGTAGACATGCTACCCCCCGATCATAAGAGACAGAAACTGATGACAGCCGGGCAGAATTACGACCATTTTAATTTGTCCATAAAACTTGGCTACGAACCTCAGTATATGAGGAATACACTTCAGCTCAACCGGGGCAAAGACGACAGCGGAAACGTTCTTTACAGTGAAATTGCGTTTATGGCGGGCGTTGCAAAGACCGACTGGAGCTGGGCTCCATTGTTTGCGGATTTTGATAACGACGGCTGGAAGGACATTTTTATCGGGACAGGATACAGGAAGGATGTCACTAATCTTGATTTCGTTTTCTTCGGAACCGAAGAAGGCAGCCCCTTCGGAACGACTGAGACCCGAAGTAAAAATTATGCCGCAGAACTGGACAAGCTGGAAGAAGTCAAGACGACAAATCACGTGTTCCGTAATACAGGGTCTTTGATCTTCGAGGATAAGACAAAGGATTGGGGCATGGAACTACCCACCTATTCGAACGGTTCCGCATACGCTGATTTCGACAATGACGGCGACCTTGACCTGGTCACCAATAACATCGATCAGGAAGTAGTGCTCTACGAAAACCTGGCTAATAAAAAGAATGACAAGCATCATTATATCCGGTTTAGAGCGACCAATGGATTTAATCACAAGATTTGGGTTTATACCGGCGGAGTAAGTCAATTTCAGGAGTTCACGCCATTTCGTGGTTTTCAATCCAGCGTGGAGAATTACGTGCATTTCGGACTTGGTAAACATCCAACGATTGATTCGATATTGATCGAATGGCCTGACGGGCATTATTCACGCTATGAGAATTTGAATAGTGACACTGTCCTTGTGCTTTCCGACACAGCACCTAAGAAGGTTTTTCGATCAGATATGGCGCAAGCCCCTTCCCTTCTAAGAAAAATCTCGCCAGTACGTTACAGCCATTTAGAAACGAGCGAACCGGATATTAAGATTACGCGTACGTTGTTACATGAACTTTCACGGTATGGGCCTTGTGTAACTTCCGGCGATGTGAATGGCGACGGACTGGATGACTTTTTTCTCGGTGGAGAGGTTGGTGTAGCCTCGCGGCTTTTTTTTCAAGAAAGAGATGGGACTTTCAAACCTACCCGTTTCAACTCAGACTCTACACGCGAAGATGGAGGAGCTTTGTTTTTTGATGCCGACAATGACGGTGACTTAGACTTATACATAGGGGCTGCATCCCCTTCTGCAACCATGTCGCCGGGTAAACATCTGCTTTATCTCAATGACGGTAAGGGACGCTTCTCGGTGAGCGACCGATTGCCAGACATAACCACTTCGGCATCGTGTTTAAAAAGTTCCGATTTCGATAAGGATGGGGATATTGACTTGTTTGTTGCCGGGCGCATAAGCCCTGGCAAATATCCATTGTCGCCGAGGAGCTACATTTTGAGAAATGACGGCGGAAAATTTACAGACGTCACCGTTCAACTAAACTATGACCTTCAGTATCCGGGGATGATCAGCTCGGCACTTTGGTTAGACGTGGACAACGACACGCGGAAAGACCTGGTCTTGGCAGGCGAATGGATGCCTATTCGAATATTTAGGAATACAGGAACGTCATTTGTCGAGATTACGACTGAAATGGGATTGGCTCAAACCACGGGCTGGTGGAATTGTCTGGTGGCCGGTGATATGAACCACGATGGATATCCTGAAATTATCGCCGGTAACACAGGGAAGAATTCCTACTTCCAGCCAACCAGTGAGCACCCGGTACAATTGGTAGCAAAAGACTTTGATAATAACGGGTCAATCGATCCGATCGTCACTTACTACAATGAACCTGACAAAGATAGATACATGGTTCACAACCGTTTAGTGCTGATTGACCAGATCCCAGGCACAAAAAAGCGATTTGAAACGTTCGCTCAGTTTGCAACGACTCCCTTCAATAAAGCATTCACTGAGGAAGAGTTGGACGGTGCCTACATCAGCAATGCTGTCGTCCTTTCGTCTGTCATGCTCATAAACGACAAAGGCAAGAGAATGAATAAGGCGGACCTACCAGAGATATGCCAGGTTTCTACCATAAATGATGGTTTGATCGACGATCTAAATGAAGACGGCCACAACGACATTATCCTCATTGGTAATAACTATGCACAGGAGACACTTTTCGGGCGTTACGATGCATCTATTGGCACAGTCCTCCTTGGAGATGGGAAACTGAACTGGAAAGCGTATGAGCCGACGGTTGGTAAGTTTATTTCCGACGGAGACGCCAAACATATACTATCACTTCAAACGGCAAGCGGGTTGCTACTCGTTGTGGCGAACAACAATGGGCCGCTTGAATTTTACAAAAAGCTTTATGAATTGCCACGTTAAACAATGCTGATTATCAACCCGCCTCTCACATTGAGGATCGAAAAGCAACAGGTCAGCACCGGATGCGAATACTAATTTTTTTCAACTGATTAGCCTCCATATTGCGCTTGGATGCAAGTGAAAGACTGCAATTGCTTATTTCCTTACATAACTTCGAACTTTCTAAAAGTCGTAAATGGCCTCGCTATATTCAATTTTGTACTTGGCTCTATAACCTTATGTCCGCACTTTGCGCTAGCACAACAAAAAAATAGACCGGATTTACATTTATTACGAGGCAAAGTTTTTGACTCTGCCAACGGCGAAGTTTTAACGGGAGCCAACGTCTATGTAACTGCCCTTAAGACCGGAGCAACGACAAACATTGTCGGGGAATATTATTTGCGAGTGCCTTCAGGCAAACATGAGCTGCGAATCTCATCCGTGGGATATAAGCCAATAATATTGGAACTATCAATTCATCGGGACACGCTTATTACACACAAGCTGGAACAAAGTCTTGACGCTTTGGAGGAGATCATCATAACAGCTGAAGCAGATAGCATTAGCAGTCTGCGGTTAGGTCAAAACACACTTAATCTTGCCACGTTAAGAAAAATGCCACCCCTGCTTGGGGAGCCCGATCTGATACGGGGCCTGTTGTTGATGCCTGGGGTAAGCACAGTTGGTGAAGGAGCAACTGGTTTTAATGTACGAGGGGGAAGCGTTGATCAGAACCTCGTGCTTCTGGATGATGCGCCAGTCTTCAATACATCTCACTTGTTTGGGTTTTTAACTGCCTTCAACGCTAACGCGATAACCAACGCCAATTTGTATAAGGCTGGTATACCTGCAAGCTACGGCGGGAGGGTTGCATCGGTGCTGGACGTGAGACTAAAACAAGGAAATACAAACCGGTTAGAGGGTGAGGCTGGCATCGGACTTATGGCAGCGACGGCAATACTGGAGGGGCCCATTGTCAAAGGACGCACAACATTTCTATTTTCCGGCAGAACTTCCTACTCCGACTGGCTGTTAAACACCGTACCCGAGGAACAGATTGCTAACAGCGACGCTTCTTTCCACGATGCAACACTGAAGGTCAGTCATCAGATCAACGCAAACCACATGCTTTCGTTTACGGGGTACACAAGCTATGATAAGTTTAAATTTCCTGGTGATACAAGCTATGCCTGGCGTACAACAAACTTAACCCTAAAGCTGGGATCCACATTAAACCCAAAACTTTTCCTGATGAGTACGTTGGTATCAAGTCAATACCAGTACATGGTGTCTGGTCGCGAATTAACAAACGAATTTGATTGGCGCGCTCACGTAAAGTATCGTCATGTAAAAGAAGATTTAACCATTTCAATCAACAAGAAAAATACCGGGGAAACCGGCGTCGGTGTCGAATTCTATCGCGTCAGTCTTGGAAGTTTAGCCCCTCACAATGACTCAAACGTCAATTCATTTTCGCAATCGGAAGAGCGGGGAAGTATCGGATACGCTTATTACAGCCACCAATACGAAGCCACCTCGAGGTTGATGATCCGTGCGGGCATTCGATTCTCTGGTTATGTACTTACAGGGCCTGGAACAGTAAACAACTATGAAGAAAACAAACCCAAATCAAATTCGACGTTTATCAATTCAACAGTCTACGATAATCGAAAAACCATAAAAACGTATTACGCATTTGAGCCAAGACTTTTGTTCCGCTACACAATTAATCGAACATCATCAATCAAGGTAAGCGCCGATCAGACCGCCCAATATTTGCACCTGCTTTCAAATACCAGCGCTATATCGCCTGTAGATCTGTGGAAACTTTCGGATCCATATCTCAAGCCACAGATTGGACGGCAACTATCTATCGGATACTTTAAGAGTGTAAGCGAGGGCCGGCTTTCCTTTTCCCTTGAGGCATTCTACAAACTCACCAAAAACGTGGTGGATTACAAAGACGGGGCTGAGTTGCTCCTAAATGACAGGCTTGAAGCTGGGCTCTTGCAAGGAAGGGCCCGTTCCTATGGCGCCGAATGTATGATTGAAAAAAAACTTGGGAAATTCACCGGATGGGTATCCTACACGCTTTCACGGACGGAACGGCTTATAGCAGGCCAGTACCCGGAAGAAACGGTGAACAAAGGCAACTATTATCCCGCAAATTTCGATAAGCCACACAACGTATCCTTTACTGGTAATTTTCAAAAGAATAAACGTCTGAGCTGGGGTTTCAATTTTGTTTACGCCTCGGGGAGGCCGGTGACTTATCCAACATCGAGCTATGGATACGGCGGAATGCGCGTCGTAAATTATGAATACCGCAATAACGAAAGAAGCCCGTCCTACCATCGTCTTGACCTTTCTGCAACAATTAAATCTAAACCAAAGCCCGGCAGAAAGTGGACAAGCACCTGGATCATTTCCGTGTACAATGTATACGCTCGAAAGAACCCCTATAGCATATTCTTCCGGTCAGAGCAAAACGTGCTTGCGCAATCGTACAGGCTGGCGGTGATAGGCACGGTTGTTCCATCCATTTCATATACGATCCATTTCTAACGATGAGTTTCCGTTTCTCCCACGTTTTCCTACTTCTAGTCACAGTGTGTTGCGTTGATCCATACAATACGGAAACCAAAAAAGAATCGGATCGGTATGTTGTAGAAGGCACGATTTCCAATCAGCGGCCACCATACAGCATTAAGATCACGAAGTCGGCGAATTACAGCCGTGATCTTGCCGGCATAACCACATACGTGTCTGGCGCGTCGGTACAGGTATGTGACGATGAGGGAAGTTGCATGCAGTTTTTTGAAACCGAGCCCGGCCGATACCAGACAGATACTAACGTGCCGCCGGGAGCACTCGGGAAAAGTTATCACGTCGAAATCACTACCGCAGACGGTAATCACCTGTTCTCATACCCAGAAACAATGACTGCATCTCCAGCGATTTCTTCCGTGTATGCAGAGTTTGAAACTGAAACGTTGAATGATGATGGGTTTCATGTTTACCTGGACGTCGATGACCCCGTCGATGAGGAGAACTATTACAAATGGGAAACGATTGGATACTATCCTTATTCCGGATATTGTTTCACGATCGAGGGAGAAAGATCAATTTTGGCCATCGAAACCGATAAGGCAATAAATGGCAATAAGCTGTCGCGCAACCATATTAAGAATATTCCATTCAACAACACATCGTATTATGTTTTGGAAGTGTATCAGCTTGCGCTGAGCGCCGGTGCCTTCTCGTACCTTGACGATATTAGGAAACAGGTAGAGTCGACCGGCAGTATTTTTGACCCTCCGCCTTCATTTCTACGTGGAAATCTTTACAACCCGGATAACAAAGATGATGTAGTGCTTGGATACTTTATCGTCGCGGGCGCAGCTCGCAAGGATTTTGTTCTTGATCGAAGCTCCACCGGGCAATTTCCACGTACGTATATTGGAACCGTTGAGGACCCGTTGTATTGTGGCGATCCTTGCAATATACCTTGCTCCACTTTTGGCGGAGGTATGTGCGGGACGCGACCCTGCCCGCCGGACTGCGCGTCATTGCCGGGCAAGACAAATATTGCACCGGAGTCCTGGCCATTTCCACATAGACCCTGTGGTGACTAGGCGCCATTTATTAAGGTGAGCGCAGACCGAATAAATCCATATAGTTTATACGAGCATGAAGCCTCAGCCGCGCAACATTGCTTAAGCATTGCGTCATATTATTTTGTTTTAAAAAAAAGTGGCTCCTTTCCGGAGCCACTATCAAACCTCAAACTAAATGTACGATTAACGCAGTTACATCACTAAATCAGTATCCTGGATTCTGTGTGATATTTGGATTCACGTTCGTTTCACTGGTTGGGATCGGGTAGTTCAAATTGCGCTCCCCAAAATTCATGTCAGCAGGAATTGCGGAATTGAAGAATGCATTGTTAAGAGTAATATGCCCGGCGAGAGCCCACCGCCGTAAATCAAACCACCGCTGACCTTCGCCCCCAAGTTCCATGAGGCGTTCGTCCATTATTAATTGCCTTATCTGGGTACGGTCAGCAATTGCATTGCTCAGATTGGCTGGCGCCGTACCAGCTCCTCTCGCCCTGGTCCTGACCTGATTGATCAGATCTATTGCCTGCGATGTAGATCCGCCAGATTCATTTAGCGCTTCGGCTTTCAAAAGCAGAACGTCGGCGTATCTTAGTATGCGCGGGTTGTTTACGGAACTTTGCCCAGGCTGATTAAGCTTGTCACGGGTCACGTATTTCTTAATAGCCTTTGTGGCGGCATCCAACGTTAAAGCTTTTCTCGGATCGCCCGCTTCAAAGATCGAGTTCAATTTTTCAGTAGCGATAAAAGGCTGCTTTCCAAAAAGCGACCAGTGGTTATCATAGAACCCCCAAAAGACAGACATTGCACCGACGGCATTATCAAAATCATTCGACAACCAGACATTATCGAATCCGAATGCCTGCGTCGCCTGGTATTCAAACAACGATTCCGCATTATTCTCAGTATCAAATGCATGATTGTCATCAAAAGCAGGCACAAGCGAAGCGCCGGTGATCTTATCAAAGGCGGCGATTGCTGCTTGAAAATCTGCATCGCTGTCGTTCACCGTAGCTTTGAAAACCAACGATTTGCCTAGCAGTCCGTTCGCTGAATTCTTGGTAACACGACCTCGGTTGCCGTCGTCCCATGCAGCGGGCAAGAGCGTAGCGGCCTCCTCAAGATCAGCAATAGCCTGGTCAAGCAGCTCCGTACCAGATGAGGATGTTGGCTTCATTTCGTCCAACTTTTCAACTCTCACATTTCGTACGGGTGATGTTCCAAATAAATTCCACAGCAGGTAATGACCGTAAGCCCGCAGAAACAACGCTTCACCCCGGTGCGCGTCCTTTCTTCCAGGAGTAAGGTAAATGCCATCAGCAACTTCAGCATTTTTTTGGAGCACAACGTTCGCGCGTGCGATCATCTGGTAGATGGCCCCATACAGATAAGCAAGCCTACCACTTCCGGGATTTATGTTGGCAAAGACTTCAAACTCATCCGCTCCATTGCTTGTGACATCGTCGCCAGGCAAAAGGGTTACCGGTTGAACACAATTGTTCTGACCGCCGTTGTACCAGTAGAAATCGGTCATTTTCGCGTAGATGCCATATACGGCCCGCTCAAATTCAATTTCCTCTGCAAAATAAGATTCTTCAGTGACGCTTCCCGGTTCCAAATCCAGGTTGCTTTCGTCGCATGAGTTGTAACACAGCAACGTCAACGTCAAAGCGATTATCGATTTTATTCTATTGTTCATACAGTGATCGTTTTTGATTTAGAAGGAAGCATTTAATCCCACCATGAATTGACGCAGAGGTGGCACAAAATCATTTTCAGGGTCGATGCCTTCCCACTTAGTGAAGGTCAGCAAGTTTGTTCCGCTCACAAAGATGCGGCAACGCTCAATCACGCCCGACTTCTGTAAAAGGGATCCAGGTAGGGAGTAGCCCAGTTGTACGTTCTTTAGTCGCAGGAAATCTGCGTCTTCCACGAAGCGGCTCGAGAACCGGTTATT
Source organism: Chryseolinea sp. (assembly GCA_036376095.1). Classification (GTDB taxonomy): domain Bacteria; phylum Bacteroidota; class Bacteroidia; order Cytophagales; family Cyclobacteriaceae; genus Chryseolinea. The sequence continues at coordinate 2,079 of DASVBA010000727.1, read as the reverse complement.
TGAATTGGGGTCGTTCACGACAGCCCTAGGCATGACGGTGGAAGGATTTTCGACCGTCCAACGGTTATTGACAGTTGTCCACTGGTTAGGCGTAGTCTGTGCTGACATCCCTTCACCTCCGGAACGCGCATAGTTATACTTTTGGACATCCCCTATTCCCTGGAAAAAGATTGAAAGGTCAAATCCTTTGTAATTAACTCCTAGCGTCAACCCATAATAGAAACCAGGTATAGTTTTGCCGAGATACGTCTGGTCGTTGTTGTTAATCAGACTATCGACAACGTTGTTATAAATCTCACCCGGTTCCGGGTTTCCTCTAAGGTCCTGAAAATACATATCGCCCGGCTGTTGCGCATTGGTTCCAACATTGTCGGTGTACACAGATTTCCAGTCGGTAACTTCTTGTGCATTCTGGAATATTCCACCGACTTGATAACCATATATATAACCCATTGGGAGCCCTTCCTCGACACGGCCACCGGCCGCATAAATAGGAGTGCCTTCATAAAGTTTAACAACTCTGTTCTTGACCGTTGTAAGGTTACCGGAGATATTAAAAGAAACATCACCTACTGTCTTCGAATATCCCAATTGCAATTCTATTCCGGTATTCTTCACGTTAGCGATGTTCAGGTCAGCCGAGGACTCAATGCCGGTGTTAGGGGGCAAGGAGACAGGTTGTATAATACCTTCGGTGAACCTGGAGTAGTATTCCGCAGTAAGCGTTACACTGCTATTAAAGAATGCGGCATCGAAGCCCACGTTTGTGGTACGAACCCGTTCCCACGACAGTTCATAATTTGGAAAGTTGGGAAGCCTTGCTCCTATGAACTGAGTTCCATAGGGATTGCCGTTACCAGACCCAAGCGCGTAATCGGGAGCAAGGTTGACACTGGATAGGTAAGCGAATCCTTGGGTTGTTTCCATATTTCCGAGCTCGCCCCAGCCACCTCTGAATTTCAGATCATTGATAAACGTTGCATTTAGATTCTGAAAGAATTGCTCCGATGAAATCCGCCAACCGCCTGAAACAGAGGGGAATGTTCCCCACCTGTAATCTTTGGCGAACACTGATGCTCCATCCCTTCTTACGGTCGCGTCCAGATAATACCTGTCCTTGAACTTATAACTCACACGTGCGAAGTACCCCTGAAGCGCCTTGGGAATCTTGCCCGTGAACGTTCCATTGAATGGCGGATTATTGCCAACGTTTCTGAGATCAGGATCCGTAGAGTTTATTTGACCTGAAGATGCATCTGTAAATCTCCACTGTGTCTCTTGATCCATCGCGTTCAGGACAAGATCGACATTGTGGTCTCCAAAGCTTCTATTGTAATTAATCGTGAATTCCTTCACGAAGTTGGTATTCCTGCTTTGACGTTCGCCATATGATCCCTTCGCTGTACCGTCGTGGCCGGAATAAGGATTGCCCGGAGTCTGAGAAAACCGCCAATTATCATAATTACCCCACTCCTTTCTGAGGTTGAAGGAGTAGTCACCAGCCAATGAACCTTTCAGTTTCAGCCCTGGAATAGGCTCGATCTGCAGGTAGATATTCCCGATTGTACGATAGATGGCAAATGTGCGGTCATTCAGCGACTGTGTGGCAAAGACATTTCCCCGGGTTGCTGGTCCCCAGAAATATTGGGTAGGCCCCATGTTAAATTTGGGGCCTGGATTCACCAGGTCAAGATCAAAATCCGGGTTCGGTTCAAAGGTGGCTGTGACAGAGGGTGCATAGCCCGTCACATCGTTACCGTCGAAGATCGGCTGCCAGGGTGGAGCACCAGCTGCGTAAGCGAGGTCTGAATTGGTATTGTCTTTTGCGTCATTATACGACAACTTAACGTTCATTCCCGCCTCGATCATTTTGCCGATTTTGCTGGTCACATTTGAGGCAAGGGAATAACGTTCTAATGAATTCTTTACCAGAGAGCCTTCCGTTTTCCCGTAGCCGGCAGAGATGAAATAAGTGGTTGATTCACTTCCTCCGCTTACCCTCAAACTATAGTCGCTTATAGCGGCATCTTTGTTGAGTAAATTATTTTGCCAGTTATAGGTGTCACTATTGCCAAGGAA
>DASVBA010000716.1:0-3057 GCA_036376095.1 Chryseolinea sp. | reverse complement strand
TTTGATGAGCTCTTCGCGTGAACGAGTAAGGTTATCCAGGAGATATTTTCGATCTGCCTCGGTCCATAATTGTGTTTCCTGAGTGTAACCCTGAAAGGCAAGGGTTATTGCCAATAGTGAAAATGCGACTTTCTTTTTCATGCGCCTTGATGTTGTGAATGATGAGGCAAACTTACAGCGGCGTGTCGTTTCAGCATTGTAAAAATGCGTACGACGTGTGTCACTCTTTTACAAAACGGCTTAATTCGCGGTGAAGCAAATGATATTGGGTAGGATTCATCTGGTTGAATTCCAGGAATTCCTTAACAAGGTGGGATTGGTCGTGAAAGCCGAACTCGGTCACGATCTCCTGCCAGTCAACTTTAGGATTGTGGGCAATTTTGTTCGACAGAGCTCCGAAGCGTTTCAAACGGGCGTAAAATTTCGGGGACAGGCCTACCTTCTCGAGAAATTTTTTCTCCAGGTAGCGGCGGCTCACCTTAAGGTAGGTTGCAACTTCTTCCACCGTGATGCACCCTTTGCAGGCATCGATGTGATCGACAGCCTCATCGATAACCGACAGATTGGCCTTCGCTGCGTTTACATAGGAAAGCATCAGCTCTTCCAGGATCCGGATACGGCCTTCGTCAGTGGATTGTTCCTTGACAGCAGCCCATAGAATGGCTTCCGGAAGTCCCGGTAAGAACGATAGGGGTACACGCGAGTTCACCAGCTGGGTCATACGGACGCCGAATATATTGTAGAGCGAGCAGGGTTTCAGGACTATTCCAACAACGCCGATCTTTCCCTTCAGCTCGAGTGTGTAGTTGGAAGTAAATTGTCCCGAAACAAATGCACGTGGGACCAAATTGAGGGCGCTATTGTGTTGTGAAGCCCAGTATTGATTTTCATAATTAAAGGTGATCGACGTAAAACAGTTGGGCGGACTTTGCACTTTTAAACCTTCACCGGCATCTCCTTCCCAGACGAAGTAACATTCAACAAGTGAATGAAGTGAAGGCGCGGGTTGGAGCTTTTGATAACGCATAGTCGTGGAGTCAGTCAAGTTAGGGAGTTATGGGGAAATGGGAAATAGGGGAATGGGAAATTGGGGATAAGGAAATAGGGAGATAAGGAGATAAGGAAATAGGGAGATAGGGAAGTGTGGGAATATGGATCGCGATTTCTGCGATAAGTGATTTTATTAGGTTGGCGGTCAACGGGACAGATTATCCGTTTTAACTCAGGTGATTACACGGGTATGCCCAGCGTATTTTTTTGTAAATTTGATGTAAACAGTTGATATATGGGAACAATGGAGTTGAAGTCGGACTTACTGAGAATCCTCAACAATATTGAAGACGAACAGCTACTTCGCACAGTTTATGACTTTCTTAAGCAAGGTGAAAGCGCTGAGGTGGGACAAATATGGAAGACATTAACGGAGGAACAAAAGAAAGAAGTTTACGCGTCCTATGAGGAATCCCAGGATGACAAGAAACTGACTACTTGGGATAATATCAAGAAGAAGTATTGATGGAGGTTCTAGTTACTCCACGGGCCGAGAAGCACTTTGACTCAAATCGTTGACTTTATAAAAGATAAATGGGGAGAAAGGACAGCCAAGCAGTTTGTGATCAAGGCGGACGAAATTTTCAAACTCCTTAAGAATTATCCGACAATGGGACAGATCGAAAACGGAGATATTCGAGGTTTTCAACTTTCCCGACAGATTAGGCTGCTCTATCGAGTGAGGGACGAAAAATTATTGTCTTGGCTTTTTTCGACGTGCGACAAGATCCAAATAAGAAGTTCGGTTAGGCAACTACACCCACAATAACACCTAAGACTCATTGCCGGGTATGTGTAAGCAGAATACGTTATCTTTAAAAACACGTTTTGGTTAGGGTGGAAGTATTTGGTAAGTCTGGTAAGTCAGTCGTTCCTCTTTTAACTTGCGCTCCCCATCCGGCAATGCCGATACCCACAATAAAATTTCGTCTGACGGCTAAAAAATATGAAATTGAAAAACATATTAGTTGGTTTCTTACTTCTATTTCCGACCCTTTCAAACGGACAAGAAACGAAAGAACTAAAATTTTCTCCCGCTATTGATTTTCTGAAAATGCCAAGTGGCTGGTATTTACAAGAGGTGGCAGGTGTTGCTGTCAATTCGGAAGACCACATTTTTGTTTTTCATCGGGGGAAACACCCACTGCTGGAATTTGACGCCGATGGAAAGTTTATCAGGTCAATTGCTGAAGATCTTTTTGTCAGTCCTCATGGATTAAGAATAGACAAGTATGATAATCTATGGACAACTGATGTAGGTTCTCATGTGGTTTTGAAGTTTAGTAAAAACCTGGAGCTGCAAATGGTTCTTGGTAAATGGAATACTGCAGGAGAAGAAACAAAACTATTTGGCCTTTTCTCCCATTTGTTTAATAAGCCAACAGATGTAGGCTTTGATAGCCAGGACAATATCTTTATCACAGATGGTTACGAAAACTCCCGTATTATGAAATTTGACCGGGACGGTGTCTTTATCAAGAGTTGGGGAACCAAAGGCGATTCCGTTGGGCAATTTAATGTACCACATACGATCGTCGTCGACAAAGACAACCTGGTATATGTTGGTGATAGACAAAACAAACGGATTCAGATATTCAATACCGAAGGCAAATTTTTGAGTGCTTGGGATAACATTGGCTATCCCTGGGGATTGGTGCAATACAGCAATAAATTTTACATGACTGACGGGCATGCGGGAAAATTAATTGAATTGTCGAAAGAGGGTAAGATTATTGGTACGTATGGAGGTTCCGGAAAAAAGCCTGGTCAGTTTGGATGGCCACACATGATTGCTGTTGATTCAAAGGGAAATCTTTACATAGCTGAGATTTTAAACTGGAGGATGCAAAAGCTTACGGTCAGAAAATGATCGTCTGAACCGAATTGAAAATTTCTCACCTGAGTGGACGGGAACAGTTTAAATTTTCGCAAAACGACAAAGGCTTAAAACATCACTCGTTAGTTTGTGTTAAATATTATGACTTATCCAAGATCAGATTTTCAGAG
>DASVBA010000165.1:0-4563 GCA_036376095.1 Chryseolinea sp. | reverse complement strand
TTTTTCAAAATGATCCCGAAAATCAGTTACCTGTCATTCGTGCGATCCGGAAATACAAACCAGAGATCATTCTGGCAAATGCCATTTATGATCGCCATATCGACCACGGAAAAGGTGCTTCACTTGGTTACGATGCCAGTTTTCTTGCCGGCCTTGTCAAGATCGAAACGGCTGACGAGAACGGAAAAAAACAGGCACCCTGGAGACCGACCGCGGTATACCACTATATCCAAAGTAATCTCATCGAACCCGACTTCATTGTTGATATCTCAGAATTCCAGGAAACAAAAATGAACGCGATCAAGGCGTTCAAGACCCAATTCTATGATCCCGAAAGCAGCGAACCCGAGACGTATATCTCAAGCCCGGGCTTCCTGAAAATGCTGGAAGCGAGGGCGATCGAATTCGGGCATGCGATTGGCGTGCGTTTCGGGGAGGGCTTCACCGTGCGCCGTTATCCGGGCATTAACAGCCTGTTTGACATTTTTTAAGGTGCAAGCCGATGTGTCTGCCAGGATCCATCAACTTTAACATATTCCAGCCGGTCATGTAACCGACTTTCCCGGCCCTGCCAAAATTCTATTAAGAGGGGGTCGACTTCATACCCCCCCCATTGATGGGGTTTCGGTAACACCTTATTCCCGTCGAATTTTTTTTCAATTTGTTTCACACGGTCTTCCAGTATTGTTCTGTTTTGAATTATGGAGCTTTGGGGTGATGCCCAAGCACTGACCTGAGAGTCTAGTGGTCTGCTCTGGAAGTACTCAATAGATTTATTTTCTGAAACCCGTCCAGCAATTCCTTCGATACGCACTTGTCGTTCTAATTCGGGCCAAAAGAATGTTAGCGCACAAACAGGATTATTTTCAAGTTCTTTTCCTTTATGGCTTTGATAATTTGTATAAAAAAGAAACTTGTTCTCCTCGATACCCTTTAGCAGTACTATCCTGCATGAAGGACGGTTATCACTACTTACCGTGGCAAGACTCATTGCATTTGGCTCCAAAACTTTTGCCTTTATAGCTTCGTCAAACCATTTATTGAATTGAGTGATCGGATCATTCGAAACATTGGTAATATCAAGAGTTGCTTTCGAATACTCTTTGCGTATTTCTGCCAGGTTGTGCATACGGTTGCAATTTTATTCAAAGTTTAGGAAAGAAATAAAATTTGCATACCAGCAAATGAAGTATTTTATTCAAGTATTGAAACAGCGAATATTAACGCTCAAATCAATAGGTGAGGTACTGGGGTATGGAATATTTTAAATACAGAAATAAACTGAAACCCGAAAAGGGAAGGTTACTTATCTCGGAACCATACCTGGCTGATCCGAACTTTGAGCGTACGGTGGTGTTATTATGTGAGCACAACGAAGAAGGTTCATTTGGGTTTGTGGTGAATAAGCCTTCGATCATCAAAGTAAATGAGGTGATGGAGGATGTTCGGAATATCGAAGAAACTGTTTTCATCGGGGGTCCGGTCCAGCAGGACACCCTTCATTTTCTTCACAGGAACACGAACGTCAATAATGCTGTTAAGATAAGAGATGAGATTTATTGGGGCGGAGATTTTGAGAATCTGCTTATGCAGATTGATACCGCTGCCGTCAGATCGGGAGATGTCCGGTTTTATTTGGGATACAGTGGATGGGGGAAGGGACAACTGGAATCCGAACTTCAGGAGGACTCCTGGATAGTCTGCGATTTTGTAACGGATGAACTGTTATTCGACACCGAGCCAACAGTTATCTGGAAAAAGGCGTTAGAGAATATGGGAGGCCGTTTTTCGGTCTATTCCAACTATCCATTAGACCCTCGTCTGAATTGAGCATTTTTAGTAAATTTACGCTAAAGCGCGTAGCAATGAATATTGACCATGGAAATGGAAAGAGACAAACGAGAAGAGCAGGAACATGCGCACCAGGCCGGCTTGGTGAACCATGGTAACACGTTACAATCAGAGGTAGACCTGACGGAGCACGATGAAGTTTCCGAAGAGCATCACGATGATTTTCATCACGTCGATTACTCAAACTTCACAAAGCAACAGTTTGCAGACCTGATCAAAGAACTTTCGCGGGACGACAACTTCAAGAAAGTCGATAGTATCCTCCGGGAGGTCAAGCCATTGTATGATGATATTCGTGAGAAGGAGCGGGCTGAAGCATTGTTGAGATTTATTGCCGGTGGCGGCGCTGAATCCGATTTCGAATTCAAAGGCGATGAATACGATGTCATCTTCGATGCAAACCTGAAACTCATCAAGGATAGAAGAGCTCAGTATTTTAAACAACAGGAAGAGGACAAGGGTGAAAACCTTCGAAAGAAAGAGGAGCTATTAGAAAAGCTTCGCGTTCTGTCAGATTCGCAGGATACTTCCGATCAGTTTGAACGTTTCAAAGAACTTCAAAAGGAATGGAAAACCATCGGACCCGTGCCGGGCGCCCAGGCTAAGACATTGTGGGCAAACTATCATGCCCTCACGGATCGCTTCTACGATAACCAAAGCATTTATTTTGAGTTAAAAGAGCTCGATCGCCGCAAGAACCTTGAAGCAAAGCTTGAGCTATGCGCCCGCGCTGAAAAGCTTGCCGATGTAGAACTGATCAAGGATGCAATTCTGGAACTGAATGAGCTCCATCATGAATTCAAGCATTTAGGTCCCGTACCGAAAGAAGATAAAGAAGCCGTATGGCATCGCTTTAAGGCAGCATCGGATGCGGTATACGCAAGACGCGATGCATACCTTCAAAATCTGCAACAGGAACTGCAGGACAATCTTGGCAACAAGGCTTCACTCAGCGATGAGGTCCAGGAATTTGTTAATTTTCAATCCGACAGGATCAAGGAGTGGAATCAAAAGACCAAGGAGATACTCGAGCTGCAAAAGCGCTGGGAATTGATCGGTGGCCTGCCGCGCGCAAAGGCGAAGGATGTTAACAAGAAGTTCTGGTCTGCATTCAAAACATTCTTCAACAACAAAAACGCTTTCTTCAAGAAGCTGGACGAGGAGAGAGAACAGAATCTTCAACTTAAGAATGACCTGGTAAAAAAGGCCATAGAGCTCAAAGAAAGCAACGACTGGGAACGCACGTCAAATGAGCTGAAAACTCTTCAGCAGAAGTGGAAAGATGTTGGGCCCGTGCCTGAGAAATTCAGGGAGAAAGTCTTCAAGGAATTCAAAGATGCGTGTGATCACTTCTTTGAACAGCGACGTACCCAGCACGACAAGATGGAGCAGGAACAGACCGAAAATCTGCGGCTGAAGGAAGAAATATGTACTGAGCTGGAAAGCCACGCCGCAGGGCGAACGGGATCATCAGATATTCTGCGCGAACTTCAGGAAAAATTCAGTTCCATAGGATTTGTCCCACGTAAAGACATAAACACAATCCGGACCCGCTATCATGAGGCGGTAGAACGTTTTATCAACTCTATACCTGGCCTTACTGACGACGAAAAAGGAAAGATAACACTCGAAAATCAACTCAACGATCTGCGTAATGATCCCATGGCCGATCGTAAGATATTCCAGAAGGAACAGATCATTCGCAAAAAGATCAGCAAGGTCGAGAACGACATTGCGCTATGGAGGAACAATCTTGAGTTCTTCGGTCGATCAAAGAATGCTGAGAAGGTTAAGGACGAGTTCAACGACAAGATCAAAGAGGCTACGGATCACCTTAAGCAATTGAAAGAACAGCTAAAACTTCTTAAGACTGTTTAGCTTTTGCCTATCGTTCTATTTATTCAAGAACAGATCGACATTTTCCTTCGTAATTTTTAAAAGCCCGGTATTAATATGATAGGGTACGCTTGTGATACCCGCTTCCGTATCATTTTGAGCAAGCCTGTTTGTTTGGTGGACAATATCATAAAGGAACTGCGCTCCATACCATGTGAACAACTCGCGTTTTTGTCCTGCCAGCATATGGATTACTCCCGATTTGACCAGTTGCAGGTGCTCTGGTTCCCAGTCGACGGTGGTGATCTTTATTTGTCCTGACTTGCCTGCTTCGCGTACCGCCAGGGCGATGCCTGGTCCCGAATTCGAATCAAATCCACAAATTCCGCTGATATCAGGATGCGCGGCGATTATATCTGACGAGATCCGCGCTGCTTCTTCTACGTTAGCTTTGTCGTCGTATTTGCCCACCACTTCAATTCCAGGGTATTTAGCAATTACATCTAACAGTCCGCGGAAACCGCTTTCCATGTTGTTCAACCCCAGGATTCCCATGTAGGCGATCTTGCCTTTGCCGTTCAGCAGCCTGACCATTTCTTCGCCCTGCATTTTTCCAATTTCATACCAGTCAGTACCCAGGAATGCATGGCGGTTGGAATTTGGGATGTCTGAATCGTAGACAACGGTAGGTATACCTGCTGCCACGGCCTTGTTGATCACCTGAGCGATGGCAGGATCAGTACCGTTTATCAGCAAACCGGTGGGACGCGTTCCGATAACTTCTTCGATAGTATTGATCTGCGCTGGAACATCCCACTCAGCGGGGCCAAGTATAGCGACCTTTACGCCCATTTTCGCTCCCCATCGCTTAAATGC
>DASVBA010000714.1:0-6808 GCA_036376095.1 Chryseolinea sp. | reverse complement strand
ATTGATGCCGAATTGAGGCGTGACTGAATACTGGAAATGTATTTATGAATGATCGGTTCCAAATACGCGTTTACAACTGCTGTCTCAGCGCGATGCAATATTTTTATCTGAGAGGAGAGTTGATGGGACAGGGAAGTATATGCGAGGCCATCATGTTTCAATGCCTCGCCGAGCAATTGCTCATGAATCGGATTCTTGTAACTGTTTAAGAATGCGATCGCAACGGTCAGAACCTTTTCCTTTTTGACCAAACTAATGACCCTTGCAATCTCTTTTTTAGTCAGCGGAAGGTGAACGGTACCATTTGATTCGACGCGCTCAGCTACTTCTATAACCTTGTAATACAAAGGGGGAGGCTTTTCTATATTCAACGCAAACAAATTGTGCCTTTGTTGGTCTCCAATCTGTATGAGATCTCTGAAGCCTTTAGTAACAAGAAAAATAGTTCTTGCGCCCTTCCTTTCGAGAAGTGCGTTTGTCCCGCGGGTTGAACCCAGTTTCATTTCAATTGGCGGGAAATCGTCGCCCAATGAAGTTTCGGTGAGAAGACGTGCCGCAAAGACAGGCACTTCTTCGCCGGTGTAGATTTCAGCAATGTTGCCGGATTGCGTGCCATGAAAGCGACGATCCACGGTCAAGACATTGAGAGCGGGGCTGAAGTCAACGACGGTTCTGATCTCTCGTCCTATCTTGATTCTGAAACCGTTAAGAAAATTAGTCGCTACGGCTAACGGCAAGACTATGCTAACCTTCGTTCCAATCTTCTGTATGACCCGAACCCTCAAGACGCCACTGCTAAGAACCTTCAAATTTCTTGAGATACCCGCGGGGTCAACGGCTATGCAGTCTGTAAAAGTACCTCCGGTGTCTACCCATATCTTCCAGGACATTGAGATCATAAGAGCCAGCTTCGTTCAGTACCAATTAAAACAAATATTGAATGAAAGCATAAAGGCCGAGCGCCAGCAAAACAAAACCCGGGATTTTTTGAAGTATGGCCTGATGATGAAACTCTGAGACAATTCTCTTGGCGAGGTAAATTATGATCACGCATAAGGCAAGGGTTCCCATTGAAATACCGATAAGATATGCATGAAGGCGTGCATTTGACGAAAGATCTATCCACTTCATACCTTTCAAATATGCGGTTGTCCCCACCCAAAATGGAAGTATCAATGGATTGAGCACGCTGAGCACAAGCCCCCTTCTGAATCCACTTTGATTGAACTTTTCGGAGAACTTTGACGGGTTTTTGGCGGATATTAAATTAAAAGACCCGAGACTTGTCATGATAATGGCAGCAATCAGCTCGGCATGTCTGACGATCAGTGGAGACGATGTTATTAACGCTTCAAATTTAACGGCTAGCCAGGCATAGGGGTATTCTACCAGACAAGCGGCAAGAGCGAATCTCCATGCGATGTTGACCTTTTTTTGGAATCCAAGTTGCAGGATAATCAGATTGAGAGAGCCGGGAGGAATGGTTCCAATAAAACTGAAAAGAAACGCAACGAAAAAATTAGTTATTAACATCTTATTTATTGAGTAGCAGCTTTAAATCGCCGGTAATAACCTAGCGCTTCTCTGAAAGACATATAAGGTATGCCCCTGCTCGCATTCTCTCTTGAAATAATAAAGATATTTTTCCAGTGCACAAGAAGGACTACCAGTGCCCGGGTGATGGGATAGCCCGGCTGATAGATGTGAGCCGGCTCGGCACCACATCCATTGAGCTCCATGATCTTGACATTCCCGGAATAAAGATCTTCGACGCGGGCGCACCGGAGATCGAAACGACCAAAGTAGAATCCTTCGACCTGTTTGCTGATGTTGTCGAATGTTTCGGAAAGGCGCTCATTGATCAGATAACTTCCGTCGAGAAATTTAGTTCCCAGACAATGATTTCCTATCGAGACAAGCTCAACAGATTCGCCTTCTTTCAATACTTCATTCAAGCGGTGACGATGCGTCTGCCTTAGCTTCTGCCACTGAAGCTTCGCCCGGTCTTTCTTCAAAATCAGATCTCGTAATGTGGACTTTCCATCACCGACAACGGAAAGCATTTCTTTCATCACTATTGATGTCACGACCCCTTTTTCGTGGCGGGGAAATCGGGTATAAAAAATTCCATATTCAAGTGGCAGGTCGACCAACTCCTGAATAATGAAGTCAAATTTCATTTTCAGTAGATAATTATCGATGTCATTTTCACTGTCTATGCGCTCAACCAAAAAGCCCCTTTCGCCAAGGTCAGGTTTAAATATCAATGGAAATCTGAGATCATTTTTTTTAATAGCGATGAGGATTTCTTCCCGTGTCGTGGGAAAGCGGATAAGAGCACAGTTCGGAACGTATTGTGAGGGAAGCTTTTTGAGAATGTCGTATTTTGATTCCCCGAACATTCCACCCATTGGAATACCTGGGTTGGATGCAGAAAAAAAGAACAAAGAACGAGCCCGTAATGAAAGCCATGCGAAATAGATCATAACGGGAAACTGTAAAATGCCGAACGGCCAATACTCCCAGCTTTTTAGTTTAATGAAAAAATTACTTCGAGTGAGCTTTTCAGCAATGGGCATCTAACGTCTAATGATGAATTGAAATCGTTGAATCTTTATAACGGATGGTAGAGGCTGCGATACCAAAGTCGGGAGCAAGCTTTATGTAAGTAGCTATTTCGCGTATGCCAATTTTCATAATTGCCATATGATGCACTGCGTGTTCGATGTTATAGACCAGTTCGCGCGTAGATGTGGTTTCAATAGTTACGAAACTATCGTTTACCAGTTCGTAACCTACTTCCAGCTTCAGGGGCTTATCTGTAAATGTGGTAATAAAACTCCTAATTCGCTCGATCGCTGATAATGCGATGAACTTATCAGTCTCGATCAACTTGTCATGCGCCCGTTTATCGTAGTTTATAACCCCGTTGCTATATCCCTGCTCAAAGCAAAGAAAGAACTCGAGTGTGTGGCGTATATGTTGGCCAATTGTAGAGTTGCTTAACGTTTCGGTAGGTCGTGTAAAGTCGTGCTCATTAATTTGAATGACCACGTCTGTAAGCTGCGACAATATACCAGAACATGCTTGTCTTAAGTCCATCAGGGTATTTTTATTGTCCGAATTTAAAGGAAAAGAAGACATTTTTGAAATGGTTAACCTTGGCTTCACTTAGGGCTCTGCAGGAGACTTTTCCAGTTACGATCACCAGCTTCTTGGAGTTTCCTTTCATCCTTTTTCCAGTCCTTTAGTGTATTATTTCCCCAGAAGTTATAGAAAAGATAGAGTCGGCCGTCCAAAATTGTAAACGTTTCGGGATCGATCTTCACCTTTTCCCCACTCTCACCCATGGCATAAGCGCACCAGCCTCCATACGCCGGCTCATATTTCTCAGGATTGGCCTTGAACTTGTTGAGATTAGACTGCGACGTGAACTGATACACCACCGCTTTATAACTGAAAGCAAATTCAGATTTACCCTCCTGTGGTTTGCCCTCAAAGTAACTTACGGGATCAAAACCATCGAGTGCAACTTTGTCCTTGACGTTGAAATGTCTTTTCCGAATGTCGTCGTTCTGACAAAAACCACTACTGGTGAAAATTGTTGAACTAATGATCAGTAAAATAGTTGGGATTCTCATACCTCAGCCTTGTTAAATACGAACTGATTCGAAATATGGATTTTCGACAACGGGAAATTTGTCGCAGGCCTTACAATTTATCAACTTTTACTGGAAGCAGGGATTTTAATAAGGTAAATTATACTCAATTCAATTTGAATCAATATGAAAATCGCTCTTATTCTGATCGTTTTGTTTAATACACCGTTGATGGGACAAAACGCGCTCGTCGAAAAGGCCAACAAGTTCCTTTCAAGCTTGCCCGAACCGCTCAGGCAAAAGGCCCAATACAAATTCGATGATGAAGAAAGATTCAACTGGCATTTTGTACCCAAAGCACGAAATGGTGTTTCGTTCCGGGATTTTGATCCAGCCCAACGTGATGCAGCGCTGGACCTGTTAAGAACCTCATTGAGCGCAAAAGGTTATCAAAAGGCAACGGCGATAATGGAATTGGAAAATGTTCTTCGTGAAGTTGAGGGAAGGGGTTCAAACGACAAATACCGCGACCCCTTAAATTATTACCTCACAATTTTCGGATCCCCCGCCGACAACAAGCCGTGGGGATGGAGATTTGAGGGTCATCATATTGCGCTGAATTTTTCTTCGGTCAGCAACAGAATTGAATCCTCTACACCGTCGTTCTTTGGTTCCAATCCAGGGATTGTAAGAAGCGGCCCGGAAAAAGGTAAACAGATATTAAAGGACGAGTCAGAGTTAGCATTTTCTCTGGTGAATTCTTTCGATGCGGACAAATTGAAAATTGCGCTGATCTCCGAAACAGCACTTCCTGAAATTGTTTCGTTCAACTCCCGAAAAGCAATCCCGTTGAATCCGGCAGGCCTTAGTTATTTGGCGATGAACGATCAGCAACGAACCTTGCTTACCAAGCTCCTTGAAACATATGTCAGGAACTATGAACTGGGTTTTTCGAACAAGTTAATGGAGAAAATCAAAAAGGCTGGCATTGACAAGCTAACCTTTTCGTGGGCAGGCAGCCTGAAACCTGGATCAGGTTACTACTATCGTATCCAGGGGCCTATGCTTTTAATAGAACTTGACAATACACAAAACGATGCCAATCACGTGCATAGTGTCGTGCGCGATCTAACCAACGACTTTGGTGAAGATATTCTCCGCGAACATTACGAGAAGGAACACTCTAATCACTAACGGCGGGAATTTTTTCGTTCATTTCATTTTCTATATTTGGGCACCTGAACTTTAGAATCCAAGTCATGAGAATGAGAATAACTATAGCCGTCATTATATTGATTGGTGCAGTCATAAACGCCAAAGCACAATCAAAAAAGTCAAATCCAAAAAAAGATGCTGTCATTAAGTCTATTCAGAGCCACGAAAAAGAACTGATAAAGCTCAGTGATGAGGTATGGTCGTATGCGGAAACAGCGCTAAGAGAAACGAAGTCTTCGAAAACTTTAGCGGACTACGCCGAGTCACAAGGATTTACAGTCAAGCGCGGAGTGGCTGGAATGCCCACTGCTTTTACTGCGGAATACGGAAGTGGAAAACCAATTATTGGAATAATGGGTGAGTTTGACGCATTGCCTGGTATCTCACAAAAAGCTCAGCCAACGAAGGAAGCTTTGGTTCCGGGGGGTGGTGGCCATGGCTGCGGACATAATTTATTTGGCGCGGGCAGCTTGGGTGCCGCGGTAGCCATAAAGGAATTGATTGAGCAAGGCAAGTTGAAAGGAACAATCCGTTTTTATGGAACTCCAGCCGAAGAAGCTGTGGGCGGAAAGATCTACATGGCCAGGGAGGGTTTGTTTTCTGATGTTGACGTTTGTCTCGACTGGCATCCGGACGTGGAAATTTCCGCAAACATGCAAAGCTCCCAGGCGATGGTTGATTTCCTGGTTGAATTTAAAGGTAAAGCTGCGCATGCGGCCGCCGACCCCTGGAATGGCAGAAGCGCTCTGGACGGCCTTGAACTTTTTCTTGACGGAGTGAACATGTTGCGCGAACATGTTTGGCCCAGTGTTAGGATGCATTATGTTATTCAATCAGGGGGAGACGTGCCAAACGTTGTGCCTGAATATTCTAAGATCTGGATGTGGGTCAGAGATTCGAAACGGGAAGGAGTAGACAAAGTATTTGCAAGAGTGAAAGATATTGCAAAAGGGGCAGCGCTTATGGCAGGTGTCGAATCCAAGGTAACTGTACAAAGTGGCGACTACGAATTGCTCGTAAATCAAAAAGGGGCAGAGGCGCTTCAAAAAAATATCGAAGCGATTGGTCCAATAGTTTATACAGAGGAGGAAATCAAGTTTGCCAAAAAGATACAGGAAGTCAGTGAAGGAAAACAAACAGGATTAGACGGCAGTATTCGCCCTCTCAAACCTACGAAGGAACATCCCGAAGGCGGCTCCACAGACGTCGGTGATATCAGCTGGCTGGTACCGGAGATCACCGCGTTAGTAACTACGGCGCCCGCAAATGCACCGTGGCACTCTTGGGCTGTAGTAGCGTGTGGAGGAATGTCTATCGGACATAAAGGCTTGGTATTTGCCGCAAAGTCTCTTGCAATGACTATGGTTGACCTTTACGAGAACGAACAACTCCGCAAAGACATTCGAGCCGAATTTGAAAGCCGGAAAGGCGGTCACGTCTACAAAGGGTACATCCCCGATGGCCCTCCTCCTGTTCCATCAAGTCATTGAGCGAGCGAGTTTGAGGCTACTCAATGTAAAGCACCAGTCCTTTTAGATATTCCCCCTCGGGATGGAAGATAGACACAGGATGATCGGCTGGCTGCGACAGATGATTCAATACTTTGATCTGTCTACCCGCTTGTATTGCTGAGGAAACAATGGTGTCGTAAAACAGTTGCCGGTCTACCACCTGCGAGCAGCTGAATGTAAATAGAATTCCACCCGGACGGATAATGCGCATTGCTTCGGCATTAAGACGTTGATAGCCCTTCACCGCTTGATGGCGAGCCTCACGATGTTTTGCAAAAGCCGGAGGATCGAGAATGATTAAATCATATTGATCCTGCTTGTCCTTAAGGAACGTAAAAGTGTCTTCTGCGTAACAGGCATGAGTCTTGTCGTCAAACCCGTTGAGCTCGATATTCTTTCGGGTCGTTGCGATTGCTTTTTCGGATGAATCAACGGAGTGAACAAGTTGCGCGTTAGCGTTCATCGCATATATTGAGAATCCTC
>DASVBA010000712.1:0-3001 GCA_036376095.1 Chryseolinea sp. | reverse complement strand
TCAGGTTCGCACGTGGAAAAAACCTGAAGTTATCGTCGGGCATACCATCAATTACCACACCCACCCCTCCTGCCTTATTAGCAAGTACAATCGCCAGCACAAGCAATCCCACGACAATAATGATGCTTTGTATGAAATCTGTGATAGATATGGCCCACATGCCACCGACGTAAGTGTAAAGCGTGACGACCACCGCGCTAATTACGACTCCCTGCCACACAACCATTCCCGTGACTACGTTCAGGATCAGACCCATTGCCACTAACTGTGCAGCAATATAGCCCACGTACGGCAGCGCGAGGAATGCCGACGCGACCAACTCAATCTTCTTACCATACTTCACCTTGAAGAAATCCCCAAGCGTAAGAAGGTTCATGTTGTACAATTTCCTGGCAAAGAATAATCCGAAAAGCAGGAGGCATAACGCAGCTCCAAACGGATCTTCGATCACACTATATAAACCACCTTTAAGGAATTCAGAAGAAGCTCCAAAAACAGTTTCTGAACCAAACCATGTTGCAAACAATGCTGCGGAACTTAAAGCCAGTGGGAGGCTTCGACCGGCCAGCATGTAATCGTCGGATGTCTTTACTCTTCGCGAAGCCCAGAATCCAATCACTACAGTGAGTACGAGATATGTAATGATGGAGAATAGTAACAATGCTTCAGCCAGACTGTTGAAAGGCTAAATGTATAAAACAACGTTAATTTTTCAATGCCGAGGTAACTTGCTACTTGCTTTTCTTAAGCTGGAACGTACGGGTGACGTTGAATCCTAAGTGAATATCTCCCGAAAAAAAATCATCTCGGGTCTCAGTGATGAACGCCCTTTCGGTCAGGCCAATCGCGTTTGTCATCAACAGCTGAAAAACGTGTCCGCCAGTCTCAATATCAATGCCGAAAGTGAGCGAGTTATACCGCATATAAAAAGAATCGTAAGCCGTGTCATTGTCTGGCAAGCTAAAGTTGTGGTAATACTCACCGGTAAGCGCAACGCTTTTCGTAAGTTTGATCCTGCCGCCAAACCCCAACGCAAACTGATCGTTCTCCTCATTGTATTCAACCAGATTTTTATGAATGAATGTTGGCATCAATTGGAAGGAGAAATTGGTGGAGAATTTACGGGCGATCAGCAACTGACCAGTGTAGGACAACCTGTCCTTATTTTCCAAACCGCTATCCTCTTCAAAGTCTTCAGGCGACAGTTTGTAAGCCATGCCAGCCAATGCTGTTATCGTAACGGGAAAATTCTTTGCGCCGGAACTCTGACGAAGAGCTTTATATTTGAGATAACCATCCATAGTTTTATCAACCGAATTCCGGCTGATGCTTACCGAAAGGTTGTCTGTAATTCCATAATCCAGGCCCAGTCTGACGTCAGCCTGATCCAGCCCGAACAATTCATACGCCCCGCCGCTCACTGCACCAAATCGATGTTGAAATATAAACTCCAATGATCCGGCATTTTTAGTTTCTACTGTATGTCCGTTCCCAAGCCGCGTGCCTTTAAAGGTTGCAAATGCATAGTCGACTTCCGGCTTCGTACCTTTTTCCAGTTCGCCCAATAAATCATCCTGCGCAAGAACCGCTACAGGAGAAATCAAAAGGAGTAAAATAATTCTTTTCATATGTTTGATTTTATAAGGGTCTATAAACAAAATCCATCGTAACCTCTACTTGTTGGGCAATGTTCTGCCAGACAATTTGAGGTACTTTAATATTATAGTCGAGCAGTTTCACCATAAACTTTGACTTTACCGTGAGTCTGTTGCCGTTTACCTCAACCGTACCGGGAACTTCGATAGTTTTCGTAACTCCATGGATGGTGAGCTTACCTGTCGCTTTTACGTTCTGCTGTCCTGTCGTATTCATGCTAAATCCGGTAATCTTTCCCTGAAATGAAGACTTTGGATATTTCTCAGATTCCATGTACTTCTCATTGAAATGGACCTGCATGAGCTTATTCGGGAACTGAAAATCCTTTATGCTCATGAGGTAAGCAACTTCGCCGTTAAGAACATCGAAAATACTGGTAACTTTTTCATTGGTTGCTGAAATGTCTTCAACCACTGCGTCTGAAAAGAATGATACAACGGCTTTCTCGGCAAAGAAACGCTGCTGAGAATACGAGTGAGTTGAAATAAAAAGGAAGGCGACGACGAGGGTTTTTTTATAAAGGATCATAGGCAGATATGAAAGGTGATATTACTGCGGACTAAAAGTAAAATCAACGGTAACTTCCACCTGCTCTGCAATATTCTGCCACATCAATTGCGGGATCTTTACTTTATAATCTTCCAGTTTTACAATGAATTTCGATTTCATGATAAGCTTGTCGCCCTGTTTTTCGATGGTACCAGGCAAGTCTACGTCTTTAGTCTGACCGTGAATCGTAAGCTGGCCAGTTGCTTTCACGTTCTGCGACCCGTTACCCTTACTATCAAATCCGGATATCTTCCCGCGAAACGTCGACTTGGGATATTTTTCCGTATCCATATACTTCTCGTTGAAGTGTTCTTTCATCAAAGACTTCGCAAATTCAAAATCCTTAATGGGTATGGAGAAAGCGATATCATTGGTAGCCGAATTAAAAATGCCCGAGGCCGAATTATTCTCTGCGGTAATATCCTCGATGGCAGC
This sequence comes from Chryseolinea sp., assembly GCA_036376095.1. GTDB lineage: Bacteria > Bacteroidota > Bacteroidia > Cytophagales > Cyclobacteriaceae > Chryseolinea. The sequence goes on along the minus strand of DASVBA010000712.1, from coordinate 361 downwards.
ATCGGAGAAAAAGGACACAAAACTTTTCTCCGTAACATACTTTTGGCCCCACGACGAAACTGTAATGAGGGATGCTACTATCGTTAAAGCGATCTGCTGCTGCATGAATTAGTTGTCTTTGGCCCCTTGTCTCACCCAACAAACCAGCAGTTTGATTTGATCATCAGTTATCGTTCCGATCTTTGGCATGTGCCCGTCCGCGCCAACCGGGCGCTGCACACGATCCTCCACCTCCGGAGCATGATCCTGGAAGTTGCTGAACACTCGCCAATCGAGGTCAGGTCCGTTTCCTCCATTGTGGCATCCTCCATCACCAACTATAGCGCAATTTGAATTAATAATAGGCTCTATATCAAGGTCG
>DASVBA010000703.1:0-4421 GCA_036376095.1 Chryseolinea sp. | reverse complement strand
TTGCGTTTTGTCATCCGGCCCACGGCCATGACCACGTCTTCCGTGCTGATGTCCACTGCGATATTTATGAAAGATCCCCGGAACCAACAATCCAATTAATATTCCCACTATCAACGTAGCACTCAGAAAGAGCAACGCTTTTTTTCGTTCGTTTGTCATAAGTCACTGTTAAATGTTTCGTAAAAATCGAAGGACACAATTTCTTCGGCCGCATCCTCCAGGCCAAATAAGGTTTGAAAAGTAAGTTGATCGGCAAATACTGCGTTAAGCGCAAGCAGAGCGACGACAACTCCAACCATTGCCAATTGATATTTTTTAAAGAAGGCGATTATCTGCCTGTCGATCTGAATACCGACGTTCTGAATTTTGTTTACAATTTTTATCGAGAAAAAAGGTCCAAAGGTGGCCGGAGTACTCCGCAGCAGCACTTCACGGATTTTTAAATGTTTAGACAGGTCGGCGGCAACGTCGGTGTTCGCCGTCAGCGATTCCGTCAGAAACTCTTGTTCGTGAGAAGTCATCGGTGCATCAAGCGACCGGATGTATAACTCTTCAAGGTCTTTTTTTGCCATGTTTTATAAATGTTTAGCTAAAACCAATTTTAGTTTTTTCTTTGCTCTGGAAAGTCTGGATAAAACAGTGCCGATCGGTATTCCTAAAATTTCTGCGGTCTCTTCTGTCGAATAGCCTTCCATCATTCTCAATGTGATAACGGCCTGAAAGTCCGTATCCAAACGGCCGATCTCATAGCGAATAATATCTTTCATGTCGGAATGTTCTTCTGGCGCTTTCACCCGATGTCCTTCTTCTATTGGCTTCAAAAACAGATTTCTCCTTTTCCTTCTCTTTACCTCATTCAGCGAGAGGTTAATAGCAATTCGTATGAGGTACGTGCTCAATGCAGACTCGCCTTTGAATTTATCTAATGACTCATAAAAACGAATAAAGGCTTCCTGACCGACATCAAGGGCTTCGGGGGTATCGCCTAAAATAGATTTCACCACCGCGGCCACTTTTCCCTCATGACGATCCACCAGCTCTTTAAAAGCGGTCATGTCGCCATTTTTGGAAGCCATCACCAGGTTTTCGTCGCTATGATTCATTTTATGGTGATCGCTGTTATGGGTTTCGTGCATTAGACAATTGCAGTATCGTTTTTATTCCAATCGTATTGAAATATTTTACGAGTTGGAAAAAGGACCTTATAATATAGGTATAAGTCCAATCCCAATGCGTATCGGGACCCAAGTGATAAAATGAACAAAAAAGGATCTATATAAAGGAATAAAATGCAGCCTCCGGATGTCTAAAGGAAAAAATTGAAATCATGAATAGCTCCATCGCCACGTTTCTATTACTTGTCATCTTCTTTACCTCGGCAAGCTTGCAAGCTACCGCTGGCTCCCCTCATCAAAAGGGCAAGGGTCATAGAGGTCACAGTTCGTATTCTAAAAAGGCGAAACATCACCACGGCATCCGGTTGTTCCATCGTCATCACCACCGGAAAAGTCATGACCGATCGGCTGGCTATTCACGTCATGACGGTGATAGAGATCCAAAACAGAAATAACAAAAGTAATTGTGTGAGCTGAGTTTTCTGATGCCTGAGCTACACTTGTAGCTTTCAATCGTATCTTCATAACCGATAATAAACCAAACCTTTCCGTAACCAATGAAATTAACAGCCCGAAACACGCATCGTGATATCGCCTACTTTTATGTAGGACTCATCATTTCATTTTCGCTCTCTGGTATCTTCTTGAATCATCGGCAATCCTGGCATCCCCGGCGATATTCGTACGATAAGAAGGAGATCAGCATTCCGGTTCCAGCGGGCAAGGAAGCAATTACTGAAGAGTATATAGCGGACTTTACCAAGCAGCAAGGTATTTCCGATGACCTTAGGAGATTTGCTGTTGAGGGTTCCAATCTTAGAATATCCTATGCGAGTCATGATGTTCAAATTGATATTTCCACGGGTAAAGGAAAAATCGAATCTTATCGCACGACACCTTTACTTGGGCAGATGACGCAGCTTCACCAGGACACCAGTAAATGGTGGATTTATTATTCTGATGTCTTTGGAATAGGTATGCTCATCATCGCCTTTACGGGAATGTTCATCGAAAGAGGTAAAAATAGTTTTCGGGAAAGAGGATGGAAGCTTGCGCTGGCCGGAATTATATTCCCATTGATTTTTCTCTTTTTATTGACCTGAGAATGCCAGCACCGCATCACCACATAAAGAATTCGTCGTGCTCTTAGTGGTTCGTCGTGGACGTCGTGACCTGTATTTGATTTTGAATTTTTGATGTCCGTTTTTCGCAAAAGACGGTATCCAGGCCGTGCCTTTATCGCCAACAGAATGGAAGTAAAAAAAAAGACCGGCAGTTTTCCACCAACCTACCACAAAAGCAGCAAGGTGATATGAACTGCCGGACTACCTGGGAATAGTTTTAACTAGTTGCTACGGCGATCAAAACAGTTGAAATTTGATCGGAATACTATAGGCTGCGTCAACGACTTTGCCTTTGTGTCTTGCAGGCTTCCAGTTAGGCATGGTACTCACAACACGTATAGATTCATCTTTCAGCAATGGGTTCACATCGTCGTTTACCGCGTCATTGGCCACTACATCTGTCACCTTGCCTGTCTTGTCTATCACAAAGTCCACGAACACCGTTCCCTCTTCTCCGTTATCTTTTGCGTCTTCGGGATACTTAAGGTTGTCTCTTAAGTAGTTCATCATTTCTCCGTCACCACTTACATACACGGGCATTTCATCGGCGTTGATATAGACGGTCTTTCCTTTTGCATCTTTGTATGATTCGCCTTTGCTTACTTTCTCAATGACTGCAAGTCTGCGTCGTTCCGCTTTGTCGGCAATCTCCTGTTCAAGCCTGGCGCGTTTGAGTTTTCTTTCCGCGAGCGCGTCGTTCTCCACTGAATCTGATATAACTTTTGCGCTGGCGGCTATTTCTTCCTCGGTTGCTTCTTTCGATTTAAAATTGCATCCCTGGAGGATGGCAACGGAAAGTAGCAGGATCAATGCTTGTGAAGTGAGTTTCATATTTTGTTTTTGATTGTGAGAGTATGGGTGCAACAACTTCACCAATAAAATAAGTGCCTTACTACAGCTATTCGGCGGATGTTAACGGAGTTTGAGAAAAAGGGGGGATGATTCTCCCCACAAAAGGTCCCAGTCGTACAAGCAGCCAAGTTCATTGGCTGCTTGTTTATCGGTCGCCAAAATGGCGAGGACCTGCTCATTGCACCTGCCCTTGTTAGTGCCGAACACCAACTCAGGTGAGACGCCCGGGTTCATTCATTCACATCACGGTTCATCTCATTTCCAACCTGGATACTTTTTCTTCCATCCTGATCGAAGTATCGTCAATCTTGTACTTTGCAATGTACGGGACGACATCGCCACCGATATAAAGATGACCATCATGTTCTTTCACTGCACCGGTTTCAGGAGTGTATGTTCCCTTGGTATCATAAAGCGCGTTGATCACCTGGCCGTCAGGTGATAGGTGGAGAATTATTCCAAACAATTCCGGTTTAGGTTGCAGGAAGCCTGGTAGTGCATACACTAATTTTTTCATCGCCGGACTTGGGTGGATCTTGTCAAGGGCGTCATTTCTTTTGGTTGAAAATCCAAGCCAATAGGTTCCATCATCGCGGATTGAGATCCCATTGGGAAAACCTGGAAGGTTGTCGGCAAAAATATCAGTCACTCCGGCCTTCTCGCCTTTTAACCAATAACGCAATACGCGATATTTTGTGGTTTCTGTTATTAGCACAAATGTTTCATCCTTGGAAAGCACGACGCCATTGCCAAAATACGTTCCATCGATCAATGTTTTTACTCGTTTAGTTTCCGGATCATAATAATAGAGCCCTCCAATAGGTGACATTTCCAACACGATCTTTCTCCCATACGGAATGGTGTAAGGGGATTCCTCGGATGTGTTTGAGAAATAGATCTTTCCATCAGAAGCGATGTCAAGCCCGTTTGGAATTAGGAACGCGTTCCCCTTTTCATCTTTATTCGCCAGCACTGTCACTTCCTTTTCGGGGCTGATTCTGATGAGTCCAAGTTTGTGACTGAGTGCAATCAAATTTCCCGAGGCGTCAAAGTGCAGACCTGCGACCCAGGATCCCGCGTTATAAAATTCTTCTACCTGTCCGGACGGTGTTATCTTAAGGATTCGGCCATCACTGAAGTCGTTCTCACCAATATGCACGCCGCAATAAAGATTTCCGGCGGTGTCGAACACGATGTCTTCCGGACCGTACCAACCCTGAAGAGGTATTTTTTCAATGGAGCTTAATTTTTCGTTCAGGGCAGTAACTCCGGAAAATGATGGTTTCTGGTCCGGTGACCAGGCTAGTGGACGGATGGAGCATGAATCAAC
>DASVBA010000700.1:0-3496 GCA_036376095.1 Chryseolinea sp. | reverse complement strand
GGGTTCACGGCCGCTGCTTTCATAGTTTGAAAACCAACGGAAAGAAATGCGATCATTACAACACCAATGCCGGCAACTAAAAACAACACAGGATTGATCGATATGCGGTATGGGAATCCCTGCAGCCATCGATCCATTATGAACCATGCCAACGGCCACGCAATCATATTTGCTATAATTACAAGCTGAACAAATCCTTTCGACAAAAGAAGTACAACCTGAGCCGACGTTGACCCCAATGCCTTTCTGATACCAATCTCTTTCGTGCGTTGCATGGTCATGAACGATGCCAAGCCAAATAATCCAAGGCACGCAACGAAGATCGCCAACATAGTGAACATGCTGAAGATCTCGCCGAAACGTTTGTCACTTTCATATTGCCGGTTGAAGAATTGATCGAGGAAAAAGTAATCCATAGGGTTGCCCGGGAAATGTACGTTCCATATTTCCTCTAGCGACGACAACAATCTTGAGTAATCTTTGGATTCAAGTTTGAAGGCGAGGAACTGAGCAAAATGTGGAGTATATCGATAAACCAACGGTGTCACCTGTTCTTTCAGGGACATCTGGTGATAGTCCTCTAATACACCAATGATCTCAAGCGTGTCATTTCCTTGTCTTAGCTTTTCGCCGATCGCACTTTTGGGGTCCTTGAAGTCCAACGCAGCCACCATCGCCCGGTTAAGAATAACACTTGTCTGCCTGTTGGTGGTTATATCAAAATTCCTTCCTTCAATGATCTCAAGTCCGAACGCCGGGACGTAATCATGATCCATTCCAACGATGTAACCTGAGATCCTGCTATTCTCTGTGCCGGTAAGTCGCCAAATTCCATTTGCCCAAAAGATCTCGTCACCCGGAACATTAGAGGAAGAAGTCATGCTTTTTATGCCAGGGATCTTCATCGCATCCTCTTTCATTCCTTCTAATGATCGCTGAAACAAAGAATCCACAACAGCTCCTGGACCTTTCAGAACGATAGTTTGATGAATATCAACTCCTAAATCCTGGCTTCTCATAAATTTCAATTGTTGATAAACAACGGCAGAACCTATGATCAATACCACTGATGCGACAAATTGAAAGACCACCAATCCTTGTCTTAAAAAATTACCCTGAGGATTCCGTATTATTTTTCCTTTCAGAACTGTTACAGGCTTGAACGATGAAAGAACGACCGCGGGATAAAATCCGGCCAGCAGCGTTCCAATCAAAAACAGTAGTAACACTAAACCCCAGAATTCCGCCTGTAAAAAATATTCTAAGGAGATATTCCTGCCGGAGAATTCAGCAAAGTATGGCCATAAAATTCTTACTGCAACAACGGAAAGAACGGCAGCAAAAAGGTTGACCAGAAAAGCTTCAGCCATAAACTGATACATAAGCTGGTTTTTCTGCGCACCCATCACTTTGCGTACACCCACCTCGTTGGCACGCTCAAATGACTTCGCGGTAGCGAGGTTGATGTAGTTCACCCATGCAATAATCAGTATAAACAAGGCAATGATCGAGAGCGCATAAACGGAGTCCGCATTTCCCCGTTCTTCAGGTTGGGATTCCTGAAGCAATACAGGGCCGAGGTGTATATCAAGCAGAGGTTGTAAAGGGAATTCCTGTTTACCGCTGGATTTTGCCCAGTCCTCCGCTCTGTCTTTGGCCAGCCACTTGTCCCACTTAGCTTGTAATGCCTTGGCATCTGTCCCTGGTTCCAATAGCACATAGGTATTGAAGTCGTACCAGCCCCAAGCCGTTTCGGAAGCGTTATTAGTCTCCCTGTTCAACGTAGCATACGAAAAAAGGAAATCGAACTTGATGTGTGAGTTCTCAGGCAGGTTTTGAAAAATACCTGTTACTTCAAACTTGCGGGCGCCGTCCCATGATATAGTCTTTCCGATTGGATCTTCATCCGCGAAATAGCGTTTGGCTGCTCGCTCGCTCAGCACAACCTTGCCAGGCCCTGCAAGGGAAGTAAGCTTGTCACCCGTTAACAGATTAATATCAAACACTTCAAATACCGATGAGTCGGCGAACTGCATCTTTTCTTCACGGAAAGAAACAACGCCACGGGTAGGGCTTTCGTATTGAGCGATGCCGCTGACAGGAAAAAGCCTTGTGAACCTCCTGACTTCAGGGAAGTTATTTTTTAATGCCGGGCCAACTGCCGGTACAGCAGCAGCACATTCAAAACGGAGCTTTCCATTCTGCCACTGATGATAATTTACCCTGTAAATGTCTTTTGCCTTGCTGTGAAAAGTATCGTAGCTGCGCTCGTATTTCACATACTGTAGAATGAGAAGGCTGGCAACCATTCCCAACGATAGACCCAGGACGTTAAGAATTGTAAAGGTCTTGTGTTTAAAGAAACTCCTAAGAGCGATGGTGAGGTAGTTTTTTACCATACAACAGGGGTTGATCTTGAAATTTAACGAAATAAGGGGCTATATGTTCCAGATCGGGCTCTGCTAATTCTTTTGTTGTTCCTGTAAGAGGGGCATTTTGTAAAAGTCATCCATTCTCTCAAGGCACCAATGATGACCAAACGGATCTCTGATCGTACCCTGCCGGTATCCGTAATCAAAATCCTGAACGGGACTCATTTCTGTTGCGCCTGCAGCAATGGCTTTGGCAGCCAATTCATCGGGATTATCAACCAAAAGACCTATCACGATTGAAGTTGCGTTCAATGTAGACGGACTCAGCACACCGTCTCTTTTGACTTCTTCGTGCAGCCGGAAGAGTACAGAAGAAATCGACATCTCGGCCACATGAACGTTACCGGCGTAATCGATCCTCCAACGCTCCTCTGCGTCAAACGCCTCTTTGTAGAACTTTATCGCAGCACCAAGATCTTTCATGTACAGCGTTGGAATTATGGCACTGCGTGGCTGTTGAGAGCGATCGTTCATAAGCTGAAACCATTTAGAAATTGAAACTTTTGTGGCCATTAACCGGAGAAGCGACGTCCCGGTTTTGTTGTAGACTAAGTTATACAGAAATGCCCGCTGGTGGCCAATGTGAGTAGGATTTTTTAACTTCGTCTACCGGGAGCTATGATCAACTATTATGAACTTCTGAGGAATAATCCCGCTTTTTTCAAACAGTTTTCCTGCCGGGAATTATTGTTCCTCAACTATGACTGTCCAGTTAAGGAAAACAAGGTCGCCAAATGGTCCGGACACAACTATATCTATTATGTGCTCAGCGGACAAAAAACGCTTCACACTCCCGGACACAGCTGGCCCTTGAAGCGCGGTAATGCAGTGTTTGTCAAAAAAGGAGCGTGTATTGTTGAGCAATTCTTTCGCGAGCCCTTTTGTATTGTCGTCTTTATCGTCCCGGATTCCTTCATACGAAGTTTCATGGGTGAGAACAATAATCTATCACAGTTGACAGCAAAGGAACAGGCCGCTGACCAACTTGTGATACCAATAGATGCCGACGAGGTGATGAAAGCGTTCTACGAATCTGTGCTCCCTTACTTTACCTCCGAATCAAA
>DASVBA010000683.1:0-5764 GCA_036376095.1 Chryseolinea sp. | reverse complement strand
GTTGCAATTTTTTTTGCAACGGGAGCCGTATCCGGAACCGTGTTATCATTCGAATTGGGTTTGTTGTGGCCATCCTTCATGAAACACGCGGGACCAATCTTTGGAATGCCATTTTCGTTGGAAGGCACCGCATTCTTCATTGAAGCCATCGCCCTTGGATTTTTTCTATACGGATGGGACAGGTTCAACAAGTGGTTTCATTGGTTCACGGGAGTGGTGGTGGGAGTAAGCGGACTCGCTTCCGGCATACTGGTCGTTTCTGCGAATGGCTGGATGAATAGTCCGTCTGGTTTTGATTACGTCGACGGCAAATTTCTGAATATCGATCCGATAGCCGCCATGTTCAATGACGCATGGCTTACGCAGGCTGTTCACATGACTCTCGCTGCATTTGTCGCTACAGGGTTTGCAGTGGCGGGAGTACATGCTGCAATGATCTTTCAGGGAAAGAATGTTTCGTTTCACAAGAACGCATTCGTTATTGCAGCCCTCTTCGGATCGATCGCTGCTTTACTTCAACCCATCAGTGGCGATCTCTCTGCGAAAGACGTGGCTCAGCGTCAGCCCGCGAAACTCGCTGCCATGGAGGCACATTTCTTTACTCAAAAGGCAGCGCCGTTATTAATTGGGGGCATACCGGATGTAAAAAATAAAAAAGTGGACTATGCCATCGAGCTTCCAGGGATGCTGAGTTTTCTCGCACACGGTGATCTTAACGCTGAAGTGAAAGGCCTTGACACAATTCCTGAAGCGGATCAACCACCAGTACCCATTGTTCATTATGCATTCCAGATCATGGTGGTTTGCGGCATACTCCTGATGATCTTTGCTGTTGTGTTCCTGCTGGGATTATGGCGAAAAAATTGGCTTAAGGAGAAATGGTTTTTAATGCTCTATATTATAAGTATACCGCTCGGATTCCTCGCCATAGAAGCGGGATGGACCGTGACCGAAGTTGGACGACAACCGTGGATCATCTACGGCATCATGCGCACCTCGGAAGCCGTGACGCCAATGGCTGGAATCGTTTGGTCGTTCTATTTGTTCACGGCAGTGTACATATCACTTTCAGTAGTTGTAATCTTCCTTCTGCACCGTCAGATTAAAATGGTTCCTAAGATTTATGATACTCCTCACAAATTGTAGTGTATGGACAACGTTGTGATCATATATCTTTTTCTTTCCATCCTGCTTTATCTTTTGCTGGGCGGTGCCGATTTTGGCGCCGGCATCATTGAGATGTTTACGTCTTCAAAGCATATCCGGCGCACGCGTAAAACAGTTTATCAAGCAATCGGACCGATATGGGAAGCGAATCACATGTGGTTGATAATCGCGATTGTCATCTTATTTGTCGGATTTCCAGCCATCTATTCAATTCTTTCGGTTTACCTGCATATCCCGCTCGTGATCATGCTCATGGGAATAATTGCCCGCGGTACCGCCTTTACGTTCAGACATTACGACGCCGTTCATGATACAATGCAGGAGATCTATAACCGGATCTTCATCTGGTCTAGTTTTATTACTCCGCTCTTCCTGGGAATAATTGCCGGCAGCACGCTTTCAGGTGATATCAATACAAATGCTTCCTCGTTCGTCGACGCATATGTATTTGGATGGTTGAATGGATTTTCCCTTTCTGTTGGACTTTTTCCCGTGGCGCTCTGTGGTTTCCTGGCTGCAGTCTATCTTATAGGTGAAGCAGATGACGAGAACGACCGGCTGCGTTTTGTCCGAAAAGCACGCGGGATGAACATCATCTCTATTTGCGCAGGTACCCTTGTTTTTGTTGTCTCCGCTATTGAAAAGGTCCCCCTTATAGAATGGATTTTTGGAGACGTTGTGGGATTCGTCGCGACGGCCCTGGCATTGCTTTCACTCCTATTGATGTGGCGGTCCATTAACCAACGAATGAAATTTCTTCCGCGGGTCCTTGCCGCGTTCCAGGTAGCTATGATCCTCTTAGCGCTTACTTATGCACACTTTCCGACGATCATAATCCTGAAAGATGAGACCACCATATCATTGATTGAAAGTGTCGCACCAGCAAAGACCATGGCCGCTCTTGGTAGCGCGTTGCTCATTGGCAGTATACTGATCTTACCGGCGTTGTTTTACTTGTACTATAGCTTTAAGAAGGACGAGTCATACTAATATCCATTGTCTGAAATGATTGTCTCAATACTAAAACTAGCTGTCTCGTTTTTTTCGTACTTGCTAAACATCTCCATGAAATTTTGTATCTGGTATTTTGTTGTTACGTCGATTGTATTCATCTGTTCCTGTTCAGCGCCGTCAGCAATCAGAAAAAAGAATATAACCTTTGACGCTCAACATAAATTGCAACTTGACGTTTATTCGCCGAAGAGAGTAGACTCTCCACAACCTGTTTTCGTCTTTATACATGGTGGTCGCTGGAATTCAGGAAAGAAATCACAATACAAATTTCTCGGTCGTCGGATGGCCGCCAAAGGAGTGGTGACGGTCGTCCCGGATTATCGACTCAGTCCTCGTACCAATTACCGTGGAGCGACCACTGATGTTGCGATGGCACTAAAATGGACAAAGGAGCACATTAATGAGTACGGGGGCGATGAGAGCAGCATCTACATCGCCGGGCATAGTGCGGGTGGCCATCTTGCCGCCCTGGTTTCCGTCGACAACTTTTATTTCGATTCGTTAGATATCTCCAGCCCCGTAAGCGGAACTATTCTGATAGATGCTTTTGGGCTTGATATGTTCAGTTTTCTCTCAGATGAAGAATTGAAAAAACACAAGACGTATTACGCCATGTTTGGCCGGGAACCCGAAAAATGGAAAGACGGCTCTCCCATATTTCACCTCAACGAAAACATGAAACCATTTCTCATGTTCGTCGGCACAAAAACGTATCCGGTGATCTATGAGGGCAACAAGGAATTTTTCGAAGCCTTGAAGAAATACCAGCCGCTGGCTAACCCGATAATCGAGATGAAAAAGAAGCATATCCCCATGATGCTGCAGTTCTACAATTCCAAAAATAGGGGCTATGACGAGATACTTAGGTTTCTGACCCGATCGGAACGTAGATAGTTTCTCAAATATCAGCCGTCCTGGGGGATAACCGGATAAATAGATTCTTACGTTCTTAATAGGGATAAAACATCGCTTTTATGATCCGAAACTACCTCCTGATCGCACTGCGAAGCTTTCAGCGTCAAAAGCTTTTCGCGTTGCTGAATATGTTTGGTCTTGCCCTGGGCCTGGCGAGCGCTATTCTCATTTTTTTATATGTGAGTGACGAATTGCAATATGACGTGATGCATCCGCATTACAAGAATACTTACCGTCTCGGTGTCACATTCACCAATCGCGAAGGGCAGGAGTTTGACAATACCACTTCTCCCGGTTTTCTCACCCGACAACTAAAGGACACACGACCGGAAGTGGAGCTCATCTCGCGCGTCAATTATATCGGGTATCCAACTTCTTTGCATCACAAATCCACGGACAAAATAATTCTCACTGAAGAGATCAAATGGGCGGAACCGAATTTCAACCAGATCATTGACTTCGACATTATTAAGGGCAATGAAGAAAAGATATTCGAGAATCAGAATTCAATAGTATTGAGTGAAACAGGAGCGCACAGGATATTCGGCGACGCGGATCCGATAGGCGAAATCATCACAGTCAAACACAACTTCGCCACTAACGGGCAGGAGATCGACGTAACCGTCACAGGTGTCTACCAGGATTTTCCTTCAAATTCACACTTCAAGCCGAAGTATATCATCAACCTCAACGCATTGAGGAGCGTTGTTCAAAATTTTGATAATTACCTGGAAGGCTCAAGATTCCAGGACCTCACTTTCTTTGAGAACTATCTTGTTGTGAAACCCGGCACCGACATCAAACCGATTGAAGAAACATTAAGAACACTGTGCAGCCAGATGGTCGAGGCAGATTCAGGGATTTCTGCACAGGGATTCAAAATGGCACCTTTTCTCGTCCGGATGCCTGATCTTCACTTCGATCCAAAAAACTTATGGGAAAACGACAGCACCCGGGGAGATAAAACTTATCTAACGATCTTTAGCGCGGTTGCTTTATTAATTCTTCTTATTGCTTGTATCAACTACATGAATCTCGCCACAGCACGGTCAGCCCGCAGGGCACGTGAAGTCGGATTGCGCAAGTCCCTTGGAAGCGCCCGTACTGAGATAGCGAAGCAGTTTTTTTACGAATCTTTCCTCATGACTGTAGGCTCATTGGTGATTGCCCTGATCCTTGTGGTTATTTTCCTTCAGCCTTTTAACGACCTTGCACACAAATCTTTCACGCTGGCGTCCTTGCTTAACCCTTATATGATCGTCATTGTGCTGGTCATTGTTTTGCTGATGGCAGGATTATCGGGAAGCTACCCGGCGATTTACCTTTCCGGGTTCCGCCCGGCGGAAGTCTTGAAAGGCCAGGTGGTCCGTGGTGTCGGCGCAGAACTGTTTCGCAAGAGCCTGGTGACAATTCAATATGCCGTTTCGCTGATACTGATCATCTCAACTCTTATAGTTATACGTCAGATGGACTACATGCAAAACACCAAGCTGAATGAAGCAGGAAGCCAGCTATTGTCCATTCGATACGGCGGAACAGCGCCGCAGAACAAATTCCAGGCATTCAAACAAGCTGTGCTGCAGGATAAAGATATCGAGCACGTAACCATGGCGAACCACCTGCCGCGACTCGACTACTTTGGTTTCATTGGCGCCTCTATTACATTTCCGGAGATCGAAGAGAAGGAGCTAAACTGGAAACAGCTTAACGTGGAATTCGACTTTGCTAAGACTTACGAGCTCGAGTTCATCGCCGGCCGTGACTTCGACGCGTCAAATCTGGCAGATAGCTCTTCCGTGATCCTGAACGAGGCCGCCGTCAAGGTGCTGAATCAGCCTATTGAAAAGGTTATCGGTGCTTCTGTTGTGGAGAGATTTTACAATTTCGCCCTTCAAAGACCCGATCAGCGTTCGTTTAAAGTTATTGGTATAGTTAAAGATTTTCCTTATCAATCGATGCATCAGGCGATCGATCCTCTTATGCTCAACCCTCACCTGCACTTTATTGACAAGATAGCTTACATCAAATTGCCGGCTGGATCATTCCAGGAAAAGGTCGCGTCCATAGAGCAAAAGTGGAAGGATATTTTTCCGGGTTTAGGCTTTGACTATTGGTTTGTAAGCGATGAATTCAACAGAATGTATTTATCGGAAAGCCGCGTCTCTTCGCTCGCCAAAGCTTTCGCCGTACTGGCAATTCTCATCACGGTTTTAGGTGTGTTTGGCCTCGCTTCCTATACAGCAGAACAGAAAACCAAAGAAGTTGGGATCAGGAAGGTATTGGGCGCGGAAGTATCACAAGTCATTCGGATGTTCTTATGGGTATTCTTTAAGATATTCGTGATAGCCAGTGTGATCGCATTACCGTCGGCGTACTTTCTTGCGAAGAACTGGCTTGAGGGTTTCGTCTATCGCTCTCCCATCACTCCGGAAGTATTCGTAGTGAGTTTGTCCGGGCTCCTTATCATAACTTTACTAACAGTGGGATACGAAACGTGGAAAGCTGCCCGAACAAATCCCGTTAATTCTCTGCGAATGGAATAACATCGATAATCCTGCTTCCGTAGTCTGATTCCATGCTGCCGTTAGTATAGTGCGTGCCAGGCTCATTTTGACGTGCCCAGGGAATCCTGCTAAACGTTTAAAGCTTCTTGTGAAAATGCCGTTCG
>DASVBA010000676.1:0-15180 GCA_036376095.1 Chryseolinea sp. | reverse complement strand
TTTGAACTCTAAGAATATACATCCCCGCTGAAGAATTGTTTAGAGTGACCTTGTGGTCGTCGCCCGCCTCTTGTATCGAAAAAGTCACAGGGTGCCCTGTAATCGTGGTTATAAGGAGCTGATCGAATTCACCACGGATATAAAATTCACCGGTGCTCGGGTTTGGAAAAATGCTTATTGAGCTGAGCTCCTCTTCAATACCCGTAATGATGTCTCCGCTTCCAAACACGGGTCTTATCATCAAACTGCCTGTAATGTCTGCGTTTTGTGTCCATGTTCCATTGGTGTTCACGTATATCTTGTTACCTGCATTGTTGCTGACGTCAAGTCCGATCTTCAGCGTAGGTCCGACCGGTGCTTTCCACCCTATGTAAAATTTGTTCTCAACGAGAAAAGGTTCAAGAATTCGAATTCGCTGGAATGTATTGAGACCTTTGCGTTGAACGCCAAAGCTTGGAATGGTATAGACAGGGTCGCCAGGAATTCCGCCGTTATCGTTATAGACATAAAAATCGGCCGTCAGGTTTGCGCTGAGTCCGTAATCCGGAACATATATATCAATACCAACCAACGTATCGGGCAGGGTAGTGAGCATTTCAAACAAGTAAGCTGCTCGGTTTCCGGATTGAGTCAGGCCGGCTGCATATTCGGCTATACCGTCGTCGTATGCATAGTAGTCATCCAGAAAGTAACTGACATTGATCGTATCGTTCGCCCTGAAGTCGATCGGCTGGTAGTTAAGGTCATAGTCATTGGCGAAATCGCCAGTTTTTGGATCGAACGTGTCGCCAGTGAACAACCTGACCTTTAGATCAAATAGCACGGAATCCGCCGACGGATCGAATTGACCAGGATCCGAGGGGTCAGGAGGATATTCGAGTTTGACAGTCCGTTGTTCGAGCGGGAATATAATACCACTCCCATTCTCATTTATTGCGGACGTATCAGTACCTCCCAGGTTACTGTAAAATGTTTCAGTTAAGTTGCCACTGATATAGTTTTTGAATGTTCCCTCGGTAATGTAACTCAGGTCGGTGAACTCGTCCAGGTTATTAGACACAAGAAAGGAGGGGGGAACTATGGCGTTGTTGCCGAGGAAGTGATGATACGGTATAGACTGATAGGTACCAAACAAAGACGTAAGTGGCGTGGAGATAGCCTGGTCTGGAAAATCGGTGTCGTCCGGAGTTCTATTCTTGTTGAGATATATGTAGTCCAGATTCCATGTATCATAGGGTCCTGATTGACGTCCATAATTCCGGAATCTGAATTGGAAGACGTCGTGAAAGAAACGATCGCCGTCAACCTTTACCAGGGTGTCATAAAAGACCTCACGATTGAATGATGATTTCGGGTAAATTGTTAACACCGTCTCCCAATCGCCGGAGTTATTTTTGAATTCGACGCTTAAGTAATCAAGCGGATCCGGTGCCTCCCCATTGCCTTGCCACTGATAAGCGAAACTAAGGAATACAGAATTTCTTTCGGCAATAGTCACACCCGTTTCGTCAAGAATTATTCCTTGCGATACGAGGCTGTCCCGCAGCCCATTCACCAGTACCTGATCTGAATATGGCAGGAATGCAGAATCAAGTCCATCGAAAGTAGCAACGTTAACAGACGGCGCATTAATGCCCATGCCATTGTTAATCCAGACCGTATAGTTATTTACCCACATTGAATCAACGGGATAATTGGAGAGAGCAAATGAAGTGTCGTTTACCGGCGTGAAAGAAAAGTCATCCCAGAAAGGAAGGGATCTTTTAATTACGGACTTTGTACGCGCTGCGCTATTAGTCTTGGTAGTTGGGACCGAAGCTTTCCCGGCCCTCGGATGAGAGTACACTTTTAACTGACCAATTGCAGGAAGCGAATCAATCAGCAGGACAGCAAAAACAAGCAGCGCAATAGTTGGTATTTGTTTCTGCATCCACATCCAATTAGTTATTGTCCACGTCCTCAATTTCGTCTTCGTCATCCGGAACCAAAGTTCCAGGTTTGCCTATCCAGAGATCAACGACATCACCCACCTTTATATTTTCATTTGGCGCGGGCTTTTGTTTCAGAACTACCGCGTCGCCTCCCGTGGTGTCCCCCACTATCCTGACGTTACCAAGATTAAGGTTCGAACCAAATATCACCACCTTGGCATCCTCGAGGCTTACTCCTATGTAATCTGGCGATTCAAAGGATGTGCTTCCGCCATCCATCACGACAAGGTCGATAACAGAGCCTTTTGGCACGGGTTGACCTGCTTCTATGGTTCTGCCCTGGTATTTCATTTCTTTAACGACGTTGAACGGGCCAGCTACAAGCTCGATCCGGCCTCGTTTCAGTTCATTGCTTCGAAGTACGGCATCCGCATTTACCACCGAGCCGTCTACAAGCGCAGGCACTGGCACGGTTGGCGGGCTTACCCTGTTTATCGAAATAAAGATCTTCCGCCCTTCTTTCACTTTGGATCCTGCTTGTGGATATTGTTTCAACACCGTCAAAGGTGGATACTCCGACGAATACGAGGAGTCATTTACTTCATACCGCAAGTTCCGCTTTACGAGGAAATCTTCAAGCTGGTCCATCTGCATACCTTCGATACTCGGCACTGTTATGGTTTCGCCGTGATTAGTCGCTGCAGGCAGATAGGCGAAAAAGTACAACAAGAATAACACGAGAACTATACCGCTGGCTAATAGGAAGTGAAGTAATAATCCCCCTAACGTGTCCTGCTTTAATTGGCGAATATCAAATTTCATAGCTGTTCTTCCCGAAGGCAATTCTTACCGTTTCGTTCATATACTCGACGGTCAGAAGAATCAAATAAATCGTAAATATACAAGTCTTAGAATTTCAGTGCAGATTGAAAATCGCGTTCGATCCGTTTGCTTCGGTCGTAACGCTCCAATGCGAGGTTAAGCAGACGAGTTATCAGGTCGGAAAAACTTACACCGCGTTCCTTCCACATCATTGGATACATGCTTGAATTTGTAAAACCAGGTATCGTGTTGATCTCATTGATATAGATCTTTCCCCTTTTGTCGAGGAACAAGTCGACCCTTGAGAAATCCTCGCAATGCAACGTTTCGTACGCTTTCCGCGAGATCTTGCGGACCTTCGCTACGATCGACTTTGGTAACCGCGCAGGAACGTCAATACGAACGGCTTCAGGGTCTACGTATTTTGCGTCAAAAGTGTAAAAGTCATACTTCTTGCTGATCACAATTTCGCCAGGCCTTGATGCCTCTGCAGGATGATTGCCTAACACAGCACATTCGATCTCTCGACCAGCGATGAATTCCTCTGCCAGCATCTCGCTATCGTATTTGAAAGCCTCATCAACGGCCCGTTTAAAGTCCTTCTTGCTTTTCACCTTTGTTACTCCAACGGAGGATCCCAGACTTGCAGATTTTACCATGAACGGCAGGCCAAGCTTCTTCGAAATTTTCTTGAAGCTTATATCGTCTTTGTCGTCGAAGCTGAAGGTCATAAAATCTGTAACTGGAAGACCCGCCTCTCGTAGCAGTCGTTTCGCGACGATCTTATTCATAGATAGTGATGAACCCAGTACACCGGTTCCTACCATAGGAAGATCCATCGCCTTGATAAGACCCTGTATGCTTCCATCTTCACCATCGGTCCCGTGAAGCACTGGAAAGATTACGTCTACATTGACCGACGGCTTGCCGGATAACAAAATAAATTCGGGGTTTCCCGGGTGAAGTGTCAGCCCGATGGGTTCCCCACTTTCAATTTCCTTATCTACTTCACTTTTGATGAACCATTGACCCGACTTACTTATCCCAATAGGGACGGGTTCGAAAAGGTTCTTATCAATAAATTCAAAAATGTTACGTGCTGAATTGACGGAGACGGCATGCTCCACGGACCGACCACCATATAGGATCGCTACTTTCTTTTTCCTGGCCATTAAGGGAATATTTTCACGTTGCAAGATAGTGAAATCATCTTACGCTTTTTACCCTGTTCTTGCTGAAGATTGTTTTTCCGATATGCTTCTAATTAATGACGATAAGTCTCTTGAAATAGACGGACTCACCAGCAGTAACCCTGACAATGTAAACTCCCGCCGCTTTACCCGTTAGGCTAAATGGAAAAGTTTGGTTTAAAATGTCAGGAAGAGTTTCGGTAATTAGTGTTTTCCCCATACTGTCTATCACTTCAACCGTAACCGGGCCTTTTTCCTGGAGATTGAAGGATACGACGGCGTTGCCATCAATAGTTGGACTGGGATAAACAGAAAATGTTTCGTTAAGTCTGATCGGTGAATTCGATACATAGAACTCAATATTGTCGATATAGAGGTTGTTGCCGTTTCCATTCTTAAAGACGAAGGCGATACGGACGTTTGGTTCACCAGCAAGCGATTCAAGCGTCCGAAGGTCCGGGGTCCAGTCTGATTCCTCATTGGGTTGCCAACTCCCTGCAGAAGTACGACCGTTGGCTAAAAGAGCTCCCGAAGAGGCAAAGATCGTGTCAGAATACACGTTACCGCAGTCTTTTGATGCGAGGATGTAAAAGTAATCTACGGCATCTTCTTTTGTTGCGTAGGATAGTTCGTAATAAACACTTGCTTCTTCTGCGGCACTAAAATCAAGCACGGGACTCACAAACCATGATTGATCGCCAATGGCCGTGTTGGTAAATGCATTTACGTAAAGCGCTTTGTTGCCATTGATAACGACAGGTTCCCACATCATTCCTTCGGTGGGATTTGCTGTTGTCCATTGATCATCAAACTGCGATTCAAAATTCTGACGTAGCGGTATATTGTCTTCAGCTTTGTTTACAATGGAAATGACCTCCTTCGTGTTATTTCCGGGATCGAAATCAGGTTGTCCATCGGGTTCGCTCAGCGTGAATTTGACTCTATTTTCTCCATCGGGTAGTGCAATGGGCGGAAGCTGCAGTTCCATTTCGTCTTTGCCATTAAGGTTAAGATCTGTAGCTGTTTGAGTACTGACAGTACCGTTGATCGTAGTGGTAACCTTCACAGTGTTTATTAATGTTCCCTCATTCCTGATCAATAGGGTGGGGGTTATTTGATTGTCGCACGTGACGGCGCTTGGTTGCAAAACATTTACAAGCGCGACATCATGCACCGGTGTGGTAGTTAATGAGACATTATCGATGTAAAGATTATTGCCCCAATCATTGAGCCCAACAAATGCAATTTGGATGTTTGATTGGCCGATGTATGCACTAAGGTCAACTGCTTCGTTGCGCCATTGATCGCTGGCCGGAACAAAATTTGAACTGATGCTTGATGTCGTTGCCAATGAGGCTCCGGATTTATCGTAAACAACGACTCCTGTGGAAATATCCAGGCTGCAATTATTAAGCAGGACGACCTTCAGTCCATCGTTGCTTGACTGAAAACGTGCGTAAGCAACATCAAACTTGAGAAGTGCGGCGGGTGCGTTGGCTAAATCAAAGACCGGTGATATCAAAACGTCATACTCGCCCAGGTGATCCTCATAATTATAGAACTCCATTTTCATTGCAGTATTTGTACCTCCCTCCGGAGTTGTCGCAAGATCCCATGTGATATTTTGATCCGGATTAACAATGGACCAATTGGGGATAGTATTAAACATTTCGATGAACGGAACGGCTATACTTTCAGGGACGAAAACATCCTGATCGGATACGTTGTTCGAAGGATTTGGATCGGTCACGGAGTTCGTGAGAAGGACTTGAAAAGATACGTTGTGATTTCCGTTCGTTAGTGAGATAGGAGCGAAACTGACTGTGGAGGATTCCAGGGGAGACAGTGCCGGATTAAATGTGAAGTCCTTGGTCTCCGTATTCAAGCCGTCTTTTTTAAGAAGCAGTCGTGCTGACGTAATGGAGTTGTTCCCATAGTTCTTAACCTCAACGGATGGTGCAAAAGGCGCTGAACATTGGCCGGTCTGGGGCATAACAATTTCTTTTATACCGAGGTCGTTTGTCAGCGGGGCTGGATCCTGCAGCCCGTGTGATGTGGTGAGGCTGGCCCGCCTGGGACTATTTTCAATGATGATCTCCATACGGCCCACCTGTCCCTGTGTAAACAGGTTCATACATTCGTCATTGGTATAGTCAAGAAAGTTCTGGAACATCGACGTTACGTCAGTGCAAGTGACCCTGGGATGTGCAGGACAACCGCTCGTGCTTCCCGATTGATTGGGTGTATCATTCACATAGTCAGAGCCTGAACAATCGCCATTGTCATCACCCCAGATGTGCTTCAAACCAAAAAAGTGCCCCACCTCATGCGTCGTTGTGCGACCTTTCTTAAAATTGTTCTGAAGGTTAAAAGGACCGTCGTCGATAGATCCGAACGCCCTGTACGCGACCACCACACCGTCCGTTAGCCGGTTGGTAGACGAGTTCTCAAGGCCCGGAAGGCCTGACACCGGAAACTGGGCGTATCCTAAGAAATCAGTCTCGTTACAGACCCAGATATTAAGGTAATCTTCCGCGGGCCAGTAGCTTTGAGCTTTAAGGGTATAGTTATCGTTCATCGTCCACGAGGTTTTGCTGCCCTGGACGCGTTGTATCCCAGTGGTTGCAAGACCTTCAGGATCTTGCTTGGCTAATACGAACTCGATATCAAATGCCCCCGCGAGGGGTTGGAACTCAGCTGGCGTGTTAGCTGCATCGGCGTTCAGCCTTTTGTAATCCTTATTAAGAACACTGATCTGGGACAGGATCTGCGCATCGCTTATATTCGTTCCAGATCCAACAGCCTCACCGTTGTGTATTATATGTACAACTACCGGAATTTGATAGGCAGCCTGTGTTCGTTGTGATTTGTTTTGTCGCTGTTTCAGTGATTGCTTTTGTTGCAACCACTTTTCAAAGGTATTTGAATTTTCGAGGAGGAGATTTTTTGATTTTAGCAGTTCGGTATATTCGACTGCCCCACAACGTTCCTGAGCTTTCACGATAAACGGGGCAGCGCAAAAAGTGAGCAAAAGAAACCAAACACAAAAACGCTCTGGCAGCCGCACGAAAATCAGGTTTGAATACGAGTAATTTATCGATCAAATATAAGAAGAGTAACCGACTATCTTCCCAATCCTGCGACGCCTGGTGAGGAAAAGATGACCAGGGAAGGGTTTTTGAGTATGAATCTTGAAAAGTGAGCTATCTATTTAGCTTAAGGACAATCGGCTTTCCTTGTGTTGGATTTTTCTTAACACTTCAATGGGTAGCATCCCCAATTAATTGTTTGGCAACGGCCATGGCGGATCGATGGCATCACCACGCAAATCGGCATTATAATCGAGTCGCCTGGATCTAATCTCACTCACCAGTCGCTCAGCTGGAACGGTCGATTGTCATTCAGGCCCATTCCCCTAAGAGCCGACAATAATTGGAAGTCGCAGATTCTGCGTCCTCTCTCTAAGCAAATCAATTCAATTCAGCAATCCAAGCTTTTGCAAAAGTGCGCGCTGCCTCCACTGCCGGTCTACCCGCCCGATATGCCATTTTCCATTCCGCAGGTTTTTCTTCATAGGCAGGGTTCACAAATTTCTTTTTTCGATATTCTTCCTTCAGCGCAGCATTGAAATCCACGTCTGCTGTAATTCGCAAAAATGTTTCAAGCCGTGTTTTGACCATCGTTTTATGATCCGCGGGATATTCTTTCTGCCATTGTTGGAGCTGCTGCTCATATTTTGTTACTGCATTTGCGTGCATATAGTTCTCCGATGTTACAAGCAGTGCCAGCATTTCACTATCTGGATTCTCATAGTCTTTCTTTTGATCCTGAAGCATCTGCTGAACTTCCCTGAACGGTTCAATGAGGTCCTTTGGCAAGGTCTTCATAGACTTTTCACCTTCCGCAATGGTCTTATCGAGTTCTTCTATTTTTTCTTTCTGGATCTGCTCCTTTGTTTTTGGTGGAAGTGGTTTTACCGGTGTAGCCGCAATTCGTGCATCCTCATAGGCCTTGACGAATGCCGGACTGCTGACATAGGATTTAGTATAATTCAAAACATCCACTACAACCGCAGCACGATCGCCGGATGCAATATTTTTTGCCGATGATGCGCCGTATGAATATAGATAACCCTCAAGGAAACTCTGTCGAATATTTTCAGTGGCCTGGCTTTCGGAGATTCCAAGCTTATTCCACGGGCCTGCGGGCTTGTTGAGTGTGAACCCTGCCGAAAATATACCGACGATGGCTGCGGCAGAACCAGCTATGCCCAGAAAAAGAATTCGTTTCAAGAGGGGGTTCGATTTCATAAAATGATGGCTTTTGGTGATTGTAACGGGGTGAGACGCTGACCAGGCCTACGCTAAACGGATTTTTACATACCCTAAATCGAGATATCGAAAAAAAGCTTGTCGGACCGTTCGCAACTTAATTGCAGGTAAATTTCAGCCACGCCAGGGAGCAATTTTCCGTGTGTTTTGCCCTGTTTTGAATCCCGTACCCTGCTCGGCAGCCGGTCGAACCCAGGTCGTCAACGTGCGCCCTGACCGTTTTCGCTGTCAAAATATCCCTGCTCATGAATAAAGTCGGATAATACGACCGGTTATGGCAAATTTTGAGGGGTAAACAGGGGCAAATTCGTAGTTTTATTGAAGCCGTTAAAAGCATTGCAAACGGCTTTCTATGAACATTTACTGTGAATTCAGGAAAGAGAGAATAAGAATAAAGATTAACGGAGACGAGATTGCTGTTCAGCTTCGCGAGGATTTCTACCCGCGAAAAATGTTCAAGGATGCGATCACAAACAACCAATTGGAAGGATTTGTTTACTATCACCGGAAAAGCCTTGGCTTAATCGATCGGTTGAAGTATCGATTTGAAAAAAATCGCGTTCTGATCCTGATAAACCGCGAGATACAGGAATTTGTCACCATCCGGCAGATGTATAACTACGCTTCCTTATTTCTCGAAGGAAAATACGTTTACATTATCCGCCAGCGGGATGACTTTAACGCCGAACGATTAGAAGAACTTGAAAAGATCAGCGACGAATACATCAACAGCCGCTATCACGACGACACAATAATTGCATCGTTGACTGAGGGAAACCGGACTCAGACCAGTGAAGTGGAGGACAACAGCTAATAACTCACTCCGCTTCACAAGTCCTATTCGCTGCGAAGAGTCTCGACGGGATTTGTTTTAGCTGCCTTAAGAATGGTCGCGCTCGTAGTGAGGATCCCGACACCGAAAACCGTGGCCGCGCAAAGGACAACAGGAATTACTCCTACCGGGATATGATACTTATATATCTCCGAAAGTAGTGCGCCCGTTAATACGTATCCTCCTACTGATCCTAGTATCACGGCGATGATCAAGACTATCGTGAATTCGCGATTAAGCAATCCGACGATATTATTTACCGTTGCGCCTAATGCTTTTCGTATTCCGATTTCCTTAGTGCGTTTCGCGATATTCAACGAGGCGAGGGCAAATATTCCTGAAGCGGACAGCAGTCCTCCCAGCAATGTTATGAACAGGAATATCTTCTCAAGGTTGGCGTTAAGTTCGCGGCTGCCTGCCAGCACCAGATCCTCCTGATACTTGCTTTCGAAAGGTTTTGTAGGATAAAGTTCTTTCCATACTTTTTCAAGATATTTTTGGATTTCGGGTAGATTCTCATGCTCCGTTTTAACTACCAGGGTCACGTATTGATTTTTTCCGGCAGGATAGAAGATAAACGGCTCCATCTCTTTTGAACGGTAAAGATTGTCAACGTGATTTTCGACGACGCCGATGATGTGCCTTCTTACATCATGGAGAGTAACAATCTTGTCAAGGGGATCCGTCAATCCTGTTCGTTCAACAAATGCCTTGTTTACCACGACAGCTTCCGCCTGGTCAGTAGCATTGTCCAGGTTAAATGTTCTTCCCTCCGCGAGTTTCAGCCCCATGGTTTCAAAATAATTCTTTCCGACACCAGCAGCCTGAACGTTGTATTCACCGGTATCAATCTTTATCGGTGTCTGGTATGTACTGCTTCCTAAGTTTCCATCACTTACACCTACGCTTAGGATCTTTGGATTGCCGGCTATAGCTGCTTGCATGGCCTCGTATTCACGTTCTCCCTTCAAGGCCACAGTAATAATCATGTCCTTGTCATATCCAAATTGAATCTCGTCCTGAAATTTCGTGTTTTGAATGAATACGACGCCACCGATTAATACTATTACAGACAGTGCAAATTGCAATGCCACCAATGTTCTAGTCAGGAAATTTGTACCCTTGATCTTTACGGTGCCTTTAAGCAAAAGCGTGGGCTTGAACTTGCTGCTGAACAAGGCTGGATAAATACCTGCCAGCAAGGAGGTCAGGAATACAAGCATAATCAGGGCGACGAACAAGTTTACGCCGCTTAGGTCCTTGAGGTTATAAGGCAGTTTCCACATGTTTACGAAAGCGGGAACGATAATCTGTGCCATCAGTAGTCCAACTACCAGCGCCATAGTAATGGTCATTACCGTCTCGAGGAGGAATTGAGAAATTATCTGTGCTCTTGCCGCACCAATAGCTTTTCTCACGCCAACTTCCTTGAGCCTCCTTGCTGTCATTGCGATAGAAGTATTAGTAAGATTAAAGCATGCGATGAGTAAAATGAGGCCTGCCATCGAAGTGAAGACAATCAATGGTAAGGCACTTATTCGCAGGTTTATCCAGTTATAACGGATATCATCCTGCGTAAAATTGGATTTGAATGGCTCCAGCCGATAAGAGTCAACCACCATGTCGGTTCTGGCTTTATTTCGTGTGGGAATGTAACGATCTAATTTCTTCGCGATCTCATCTGCGTTTTCGGGAGAGGAAAGTTCCACAAACGTTGCGGGATTACGCCAGTCACCCCAATCATCGACCTTGATTTTGTTAATGTCCATGAAGTTTTCCATGCGCATCAAAGCCTCAAAAGCAAAAGTGTTGTTGGCTGGGATACGTTTCATCACTCCGCCTACCAGCATCTCAATCTCCGAATCGTTTACTGAGCTGAGCACCATTATCTTTCCAACCGGATCCTCGTCCCCAAAATATTTCTTTGCCATTTCCTCACTTAAGAAGATGCTGTTTTTTTCTTTGAATGATTTGTGACTTCCTTTCAACAGGGGATAATCAAATAGATCAAAGAATGAACTATCGGTAAACGCTATTCCTTCATTGAAGGCCTTGTCCTTGTAGCTCAGTGCACCTCCTCCATAAAGAAATCTGACATAGCGGTTTACTCCCGCAATTTCATCAGCCACAATAGGACCCATTACCAATGGAGCCTGGTTGTCTATGACTTTCTTGCCACTCTTTTCCGTGGATAGCGTATGGATCTTGTAAATATGTGAGACCTTTTCGTCTTCGTGGAAGTTGTCGAACTCGATGTTGAATGCAAGCAGGAGATAGGCTGTGATACAACAGGCCAGCGATATGCCCAACCCAAAAGTGTTGATGATAAAGTAACTCTTGTTTTTGAGTAGTCCCCGGTAGGCTACACGCAGATAATTCCAGATCATAGTGATAATTTTTTGAGGATCGATATGTCCCTGTAGTGCCAATTTTCGGCCAGAAGCCGAAATCCGGCAATTGCAGCTAAATAATGGCTTCGTAGGCCACTAGGTGTCCACAACGCAGATTGGAGTGCACGAAATCGGACAGGCACCGTCACGCTCTTAGGGTTATATCTTTTGTGCCGACGCCAGAAAAAGGCAAAGGGTTGCACGAAGGCTGTCTGCAACTTGACAATAAATCAAAACGGATGGTCAGCTACCGTGCGATAACCTGATAGGACTTTTCGCCCTTTGCTTCAATTTCCTTTACAACGCGGGCTTGAACCAGTTCCCCAAGCATTTGCTTTATTGCTGCCTCATTGGTAGGTCCTAGGTGGTTAAGGAGTGATGAATACGTCTTAATGTCGTTGGGAGCTTTGCGATAGTCGGTGATAAAATTAAGAATGTCAATCTTTCTCATCGTGATGAAATTTAAAACGCGGTCATAGGTTTCCGGAAGTGTACGGATTTGTCCGAGCTCCGGTTGTGCTTTTAGTATGGATTAGTTGACAGGTTGATTGATCGGCGGCAGGATGATAATACCGCTATTACTGATTGAGCGGGATCATGTTCACCACCTCAATAGATTTTATTTCCGGAACATCGCGCTTGATCGCGGCTTCAACGCCAGCTTTAAAAGTCATAGTAGACATCGTACAGTTGCCACAAGCGCCAACAAACTCAAGCTTTACGACATGGTCATCGCTTATATGGCTAACCTTAACATCGCCCCCGTCGGCCTTGAGATAGGGTCGAATGGAATCGAGGGAAGCTTCAATTTTCCTGGTTAGCTCTTCTATTGTGGCCGTTGTGTTCATTATACTTTTAGTTCTACTCGTTGTGTCTGTGCAAAGTTAGCATTTCTGATGGCAATTTGGCGCGCCAGAGCTCTTCCTAATTCCATAAATGCCTGGGCAGTTACTCCTTCTTTCATGACCGCCGGCAGTCCGCTGTCTCCGCTCTCACGAATGCCTTGTACTAACGGTACCTGCCCCAGAAGCGGAACGTGATGTTTTTCTGATAAGTTCTTTCCACCACCTTCGCCAAAAATATAGTACTTGTTATTTGGCAATTCCTCAGGTGTAAAATACGCCATGTTTTCTACGATCCCCAGGACGGGCACATTGATTTGTGGCTGTTTAAACATTGCGATCGCCTTGTTTGCATCGGCCAGCGCTACTTTCTGCGGTGTGGTGACGATTACTGCCCCGGTGACCGGCACAGTTTGAACTAAGGTCAGATGAATATCGCTGGTACCCGGAGGCAGATCTATAAAAAGGTAATCGAGGTCTCCCCATTCTGCGTCACTGAAGAATTGCTTCAACGCGGCACTTGCCATGGGGCCGCGCCAAACGACCGCGCTGTCTGGAGGAGTAAGGAAACCGATGGAAATTAATTTTACCCCATATTGCTCGATCGGCACAATAATATTTTTTCCGTTAACCTGTTTGACAGCAGGCTGCTCAAATTCACAATTAAACATGGTCGGTATTGACGGTCCGTAGATATCTGCGTCAATTAGGCCCACCTTAGCTCCCGTCATTGCCAGGGCAACAGCTAGATTTGTCGTGACCGTGGATTTGCCCACACCGCCCTTTCCAGAACCCACCGCGATGATGTTTTTCACGCCAGGCAACAACGGCGCATTGTCCCGCAATGTAGTGACGGAAGAAGTTATTGTGATGTTGATAGTTGCCCCTTGGCCGACAACCCTGGCAACAGCGTCAAAACAGTCCTGCCTGATCTTCTCCTTCAAGGGACATGCAGGGGTGGTAAGGACGACGGTAAAACTCACGCGCCCTTGTTCCACCTTCACATCCTTAATCATGTTCAGGGAGACCAGATCGCGTTTAAGGTCCGGGTCCTCGACCGTGGATAGCGCTTTTAATATATCAGAAGTCGTGAAATTCATCGAATAATGCAAATTTGGGGGCAATGTAGCCCTAAACTGTTAATCGGTAAAATGGATTTACTGCTCGTTTTTTTATTTGAACCAGTATCTTTGAGCCAAGGTTCATAAAGACGAATTCTCCCCATACCTGGTGATTTCCCGCGAGACTATAGATGAAGTAAAAAGCCGAATTGACATCGTCGACGTCGTTGGTGATTTCGTAACCCTGAAGCGGTCCGGACAGAATTACAAGGCATTGAGCCCGTTTACCAATGAAAAAACCGCTTCGTTTTATGTCGTGCCATCAAAAGGGATCTTCAAGGATTTCAGCAGTGGTAAAGGGGGCGATGGAATAACCTTTGTAATGGAGCACGAAGGGATGAGCTATGTCGAAGCCATTCGTTACATGGCTAAAAAATATGGCGTTGCTATCAAAGAGGAGGAATCGTTAGAAAACCTCGCGCAGCAAAGCGACCGCGATAGTTTGCACATTCTGATGAACTACGCTAAGGACTACTACAAGTCTTCTCTGTTCGATACAGATGAGGGACGAAGTGTTGGCTTAAGTTATTTTCATGAGCGCGGTTTTAACGATCGCATAATTGAAAAATTCGAGCTTGGATATAGTATTAATGAATGGGATCACTTTAGCAAGAAGGCGTTGCAGGATGGTTATAGCCTCGAAATGCTGGAGAAAGCGGGACTTGTTATCAAGAAAGAAAAGGAAAAAGCCGACAGCTATAGGGTTTATGACAGGTTCAGGGGACGTGTGATCTTTCCCGTTCACGGAATTGCCGGAAAGGTTATTGCATTTGGTGCGCGTATTCTCACCAAGGAAAAGGACCAGCCCAAGTATATCAACTCGCCGGAAACGGAGATATATCATAAGAGCAACGTACTGTACGGAATGTTCCAGGCGAAGAATGCAATACGTCGCGAAGATTTTTGTTATCTCGTTGAAGGGTATACAGACGTCATCTCAATGCACCTTGCCGACGTCGATAATGTGGTAGCATCATCAGGTACGGCATTAACCGAAGAGCAGATCAAACTCATCAGGAGATTTACTGAAAATGTGACCGTTTTGTTCGACGGCGATGCAGCAGGAATAAAAGCTGCCATCAGGGGTATCGATCTTGTGCTGAAGGGAGGGCTTAACGTTCGTATTGTCCTTTTGCCCGACGCCGAAGATCCGGACAGCTACTCCAAAAAGATGGGAAGCGCGGACTTCAAGAAGTACCTCGTTGGGCACACGAAGGATTTTATTTCCTTTAAGATCGACCTTTATGCGAAAGATTCAGCGCATGACCCCATAAAGAAGGCTGAAGCGATCAGAGACATTGTTACCAGTATTTCGTTAATCCCTGATCCGATAAAACGGTCGGTCTATATACAGGAGACAAGCCAACTGCTGAAGATTCAGGAAGCGGTCTTGCTCAGCGAGTTGAACAAGATCGTAATTGGCGACAGGCGTAAGAGAGCGGAGGATCAGGCACGTGAGGATCGAAAGAAACCTGAATCAACTCAATTGGTTGACGAAATCAGCCAGAGCACCAAGACTGATATAAATGCAATAGTCCGTCTTCAGGAGAAGGAATCAATGCGATTATTGTTGAATTATGCTGAAAGTCATTACGATGATCAGCGACTGTTGGATTTTATGCTCACCGAACTTGAGGATGTTGAGTTCACTGATCCGGTATATAAAGAGATCTACGAGACCTTTAAATCAGGGGCAGCCCGTGGAGAAGCCGTGGATACGC
>DASVBA010000662.1:0-2899 GCA_036376095.1 Chryseolinea sp. | reverse complement strand
ATCGTCCGCCGTAGCCTTGGCGAAGGCGGACTTTTCATTGACTGCATAAAATGCATTGTTAATCAAGTTCAAAAGCACACGTCCAATATCCTGCCGCACGACATTTAACTTTGGAATCGCCGGATCAAAATTCGTATTCACCCTCGCATTGAATGCTTTGTCTTTCGCGCGATAACCGTGATACGTGAGGCGCAGGTACTCATCGCAAAGCGCATTTATGTCTGTCAACTCTTTTTGACCGGAGCTCGTTCGACTATGCTGCAGCATACTTTTGACGATTGCATCTGCCCGCTTGCCGTGGCTGTTTATTTTCTCCTGGTTATCGGCAATGTTCCGTGCGAGGTCTTTGGCTTCCTCAAGGTTTCCGTGTTGAATGGCCAGTTCCATGTCGGTGATCAACTCTTTATTTACTTCGGCGAAATTGTTGACGAAGTTGAGAGGATTTTGAATCTCATGCGCTATCCCGGCCGTGAGTTCACCCAGCGACGCCATCTTCTCCGACTGAACAAGCTGCGATTGTGTTGCCTTTAACTCCTTGAGTGTTTGCTGCAAAACGAAGTTAGTCTTTTGCTTTATACGGTTGCTTCTGAACAACAAGAGACTTGCCACAAGAATAATAGCAGTGATTGATACTAAACCTATCAGCCAGATCTTGTTTTGATATCGTTCTTCCGCTTGTTGAATCTCATAAATTCTTTCCCTCTCTTCCAGCTCTATCAATTGTAGCTCATTGGTTTTTTCCTTACCAAAAATACTGTCGTTCACCGCAATGGCTATGTCCTGATAGTAGACCAGGCTATCCGTATTACCCATGTTTCGATGGAGATCCGCCAACTGACGACTGGTTTGAAGGATGCGGGGCCTAAGCTCGCTGATCGTCGCGATTCTAAATCCAAGTCGCGCAAAATACATGCTTGAGTCGGCCTGGTTTTTTAAACCAAACAACGTAGAAAGTCTCGCTGCCGTCAAACTGAGGTGATTGGGAACGAAGTATTGATTGTTGTCTGCAATTTTGAGTGCAGCCTTAAAATACAGGTAAGCGGAGTCTGTCCGCTCAATATGGTAGTAATAATCACCAAAAGTGAGGTAATAAAGCATCCTCCATCGCACAGTCCGGCCAGCGCTGGTCTGCTGCAACGGGACTTTCTGTGTCGCAGCCTCATTTAAGAAATAGTAGGCTGAATCGTACTTTTTAATAGCAATGTAATCTCTTGCGATATAGAGGATATTCAACATCTCATGCGGATCAAGTGGTAACGTCTTGCGGATGGCCAGGGCTTGCTTCAAGTATTTAAGTGACTGCCCAAAATGTTCCAGCTCGAAATAATTCATCCCAATACCTCCGGCTGAATTTGCTTCCCATTCCTTGTTCCCCGATTCAGCGCTGAGATGGTTGGCTTCATATTGCATCTTAAGTCCCCCAACATAATCTCCTACCAGACGGCTGGCTTCACCAGCATATGTTAAACTTTCGATAATGCCTGACTCGTGTTTGATCCTTCTGGAAGAATCGAGCGCTGCTTTCGCGAATGAAACAGATTTGGCAGGTTGTTTGAAAAAGTTGGTGCCCGCCAATTGCAGCAATACTCTCACGGCTGTCGTATCCTTTGCCTTTGTCAATACCGTCAACAGCGAATCTTCGTTCATGGGAATCATCCATTGGCCGGATGATTCAGTGACCAACACCATTAACGATACGACAAGGAAAGTAAATTTCATACAAGCTTGTTAGATGGGTAGTTGAATGATGAACTCCGCCCCCTCTCCTTCTTTCGAATTCACTTCCAATGTTCCCCCATGGGCTTTTATAATGTCATAACTCAAGCTCAATCCTAATCCGGTTCCCTGGCCAGTTGGTTTAGTGGTGAAAAATGGTTGGAATATCTTTTCTTTTAAGGACTCGGGTATGCCTGGCCCGTTGTCCCTTATGCTTATCTCAACTTTACCCGAAACAAATTTTGTCATCATGGTAACCTTCGGTTCGTAACTACCGTCCACCTTGGCGGACACGGCATAAAACGCGTTGTTGATCAGGTTGAGAATTACCCTGCCGATATCTTGCGGTACAATCTCAATTTTTGGAAGCGTCGGGTCGAGGTGTGTTTCAAAGTTTGCATTGAATGATTTATCCTTCGCTTTAAAACCGTGATAAGCCAGACGCACATATTCCTCGCACAACGTATTCAGGTCCGTTAATTCCTTTTGGCCCGAACTACTCCTGCTGTGTTGTAACATGCTCTTTACAATTCCGTCGGCTCTTTTACCGTGATTATTGATTTTCTCCTGGTTTTGTTTGATGCTGTCAGCAATCTCGTCTGCCGACTTTCTATTACCTGAAGCCAACTCTTTCTTCAGATCATCGATCAGCTCAGCATTTACTTCTGAGAAATTGTTGACGAAGTTCAGTGGGTTCTGAATTTCATGCGCGATACCTGCGGTTAACTCCCCTAGCGAAGCCATCTTTTCAGATTGGATCAACTGGGATTGCGTTGCCTTCAATTCATTCAATGTCTGCCGTAGAACAAGATTCGTCTTTTGCTTTATTCTGTTGCTTCTGAAAAGCAGGATGGTGGCAACGAGAATGATCGTCGTTACCGTTACCAATCCAATAATCAAGGTGTTGTTACGAAACCGTTCCTGCGCCTGCTGGATTTCAAGAATCCGTTTCTCCTCAGCGCGTTGAATTTCTTCGGTTCTTCTTTGCTCTTGCGATAACAGTAATTGCAATTCTATGAATTTATCCCTGCCGTACATTCTCTCGTTCGTTGCGTTAGCGATATCCTGGTAAAAGAGGGCGCTGTCAAGCTTGCCGGTTTTCCTGTGAAGTGTAGCCAGCAGACTGCTTGCATCCCGGACACGGGGATTCAGGCTTTTTTTCCGTCCGATTCTAAACGCGTTC
>DASVBA010000660.1:0-2068 GCA_036376095.1 Chryseolinea sp. | reverse complement strand
GAGCGAGGAGCCTGTTCTTATCTCCACCGAGACCTTCGACAACTATTTAAACAAACCAAATCCGTTCCCGGTTGTGGAAGTCTTGCCAAACACTAATACGCAAAAATTACTACCAGCATTATATCGCTATGAGGGCAATGGCAAGGATCTCCAATACAGCTTTTCTTATGATTTCAGAGATGACGGAAAGGTTGGCAAACGGACAACCACAGGACCGGCAACCTTCGAGGTAGCAGTTTATCACTATTACTGAGTCCAGAAATCATATAAATCAAAGGAGGTAAAGTGTAAAACGAAAAGCTGGCTTTGCGTGTATAATTGTAGTATAGATTGAAAACAAGGTTGAACAATGTCTGTAATAACTGAAATACAACAAAACAAAGTCGCTAACGGCCAGTATAAGCGCGAAACCTTCCCCGTCCTGGAGATGACCTGTGCGGCATGTGCAATCAGTGTTGAATCAATGCTGAAATCTACCAATGGGGTTAAAGATGCCGGTGTCAATTTCGCGAATCAAACTGCATGGGTAGAGTACGATACCAGACTTGCAAAGCCGGGTGATCTCCAGAATTCTGTAAGATCGATTGGTTATGACCTGGTTGTTGATGTAGAAGACCCTCAAGCGGTGCAGGAAGAAGCTCAGCGAAAGCATTACAAAGCTATTAAGCATCGCACCATATGGTCAACTATTCTTTCAGTTCCGGCTGGGATCATCGGAATGTTTTTTATGGACATGCCCTATGCAACCTACATTTCAATGGTGTTGACCGCTCCTGTCGTATTTTATTTTGGTCGTAACTTTTTTATAAATGCATGGAAACAGGGCAGAAATGGAAGAGCAAATATGGATACCCTTGTTGCTCTTTCAACCGGGATCGCATTCGCATTTAGTACTTTCAATACTTTCTTTCCTGAGTTCTGGCACGCGCGGGGTATTCACGCACATGTATATTTTGAAGCGGCAGCGCTGGTAGTTGTGTTCATTTCCCTGGGCAAACTCCTCGAAGAGAAAGCGAAGTCCAGCACTTCGTCCGCTATAAAAAAACTCATGGGACTTCAGCCTAAAACAGTGAAAGCGATCATCGATGGTGTTGAGCAAGAAATCCCGATCGCGGTAGTCAAAGTGGGCTACAAAATTCAAGTAAGGCCAGGTGAAAAAATCCCTGTCGATGGCACGGTGATCAGCGGTTCGTCATTTGTTGACGAAAGCATGATATCCGGAGAGCCAGTGGCTGTCGAAAAGAAAGCTAATGAAAAAGTTTTTGCGGGAACTATTAATCAAAAGGGAAGTTTTCAATTCGAAGCTCAAAAGGTTGGTGGCGACACTATCCTGGCACAGATCATAAAGATGGTTCAGCAGGCTCAAGGTAGTAAGGCGCCAGTACAGAAACTTGTTGATAAAATTGCAGGAATCTTCGTTCCAATTGTTATTGGTATTGCAATCCTCACCTTCGTCACCTGGATGTTATTCGGAGGCGACAATGCATTCACTCACGCATTGCTCACGTCAGTTACTGTTCTTGTGATCGCATGCCCTTGTGCTCTTGGCCTGGCTACTCCGACAGCAATCATGGTTGGAGTCGGAAAAGGTGCTGAAAACAATATTCTAATAAAAGACGCAGAAAGCCTGGAAACGGCTCATAAGGTGAACGCGGTCGTACTGGATAAGACCGGAACTATCACTGAAGGAAAACCAGTAGTTACAGATCTATTTTGGACAGAAAGCGACACGAATTTCAAGCTGAAACAAATTCTTTATACTCTTGAATCACATTCCGAGCATCCTCTTGCTGAAGCAGTGGTACAAAAACTAAGGAGTGACTCGATCAGCTCAATTAACCTTGATTCATTTGAGAGCATCACTGCCAGGGGTGTGAAAGGCAATGTCGATGGAGAGACGTACTTCATTGGCAACAGAAAACTTATTGACGAAAACAAAATAAACGTTTCACGGGACGTCGCAGATCTCGCATCGAAACTTCAGTCCGATGCAAAAACAGTAGTCTACTTCTCCGGCAAGCAAGCTGTATATGCAGTTATCGGCATTGCGGATAAGATCAAGACCACC
>DASVBA010000634.1:0-3654 GCA_036376095.1 Chryseolinea sp. | reverse complement strand
AGCGCTGTGGGCTTTTTTCGGACTGACTCCCATCGTTTTGATACCCGTTATAAGTCAACTGCGTTTGGTTATTCTTTTTTTGACTCGCACTCTTTGATGAGTTGCAACACTCAATTTGGAAACAAAGAATGTATTGGTGTTAAAACATCGTTCTGCAAGGTTCAGTATGAAGACTTGAAGAATGACATTCTCACAACCTAGGTCCATGCGAGCCACTGTGCTCGCGATCGCACAACACTTCGACCTTCGCTCTTTTATTAATTGCCAAAATCAATTGGATATAGCGGGATGTATTGGTGTTGAAACATCGTTCTCCAATGAAGTTATTTTTCTCTTAATTTTGTGGCTCAACGGCAGCGCTGTGGTAGTAATTGTCAAAGTCATGAAGGTAGGTTCGATATTTTCACTCATCCTTTTTGGTCTAATCTCATGTGAAGATCATCATGAAATTAAATGCAGTGTGATAAGCGCAAAATCCGGGTACTCCAACGCGTCAAGTTTAGCCTACTACTATCAGTACTTGTATACTTTCGACGACGGTAAATTAAGCAGCGTCGAAAATCGGGATATCAATACTGGAGAAAAAATTTCAACTACTGAATTTGAATATGACGCCAAAGGCCGGATCACATTAGAAACTACAATAAATTCGGGGGGATATACGAATAGACACTATAAGTACGAACCAAAGATCCTGACAACGAAGACCTACTCCGTTATAGGTTCGGATACATGTTGCTTGGTAGAGGAACAACATTTCTATGTGGAACATCCTTTGGACAAAGTTTATCATCACCCGGCCAATGAAACGGCCCTTAAATTCCAAAATGGAAATCTGATTGAATATGGTAGCTACGAAGTTTCGGGGACAGACACCACTGATACGTTCTATGAGCGTTATTATTACGACAATCACATCAACTATTATAATTTCTCTGAATATCGTTTTGCGATTCCATCCGATTTTATCTGGGCCAAGGTAGTATCTGAAAATAATTTAGTCCGCGCACAATATATCACATCAGGGTATGACTTTTCTTACCTCTACACGTATGATGAAAATGATAAGCTCATCGACCATAAAGGCAAATCAGGAATCACAATTGCGTTTGAGTATGAGTGCAACTGAGTGAAATCAAGAGTTTCGGGTAATATGCCGCGAAAATCTACAGCGCCTGGAGCAGTCATTACAATTGCAATGTTCAATAATAAACATCTTCGTATAAAGGCATGTATGGACACTGTGCGGACAGGCCTGCATTAAGGCAAACGCTTCAGCCTTTTATAAGAAGGTTTGCATGCCCGGGCAGTTCAATTCCTAAATAGAAGTGGCGCAAGTTCACGCAGGCTTCTTCTCCAGGTTTGAAATTCGTGGGCCGTACCTTCTGAAATATAGGAGACTGCATTAAACCCCGCTTCCTTCAATGTAGCGGCAGCCGTCTTAACACCATCGGGCCTTTCTTTGCTGCCACAACTCAGGAAAACGAGCTTCACCTTTGACTTATCACTTATATCTTCGGGTTTATACGTGCCGCCACTGAGCAACGCGTAGTGTGAGAATGTGTCTGGTTTATTTATGGTGATCAATCGGGTTTCCATACCTCCCATCGACAGTCCGGCCATCGCGCGGTGCGACTGATCGGCGATCGTGCGAAAGTTGTTATCAACATATGGAATCAACTCGTCTACCAGAACAGCCTGGAAATACTTGATATCGAAATCTCTTATACGGCCCCACTTGACTTCGTTCGTCATTCCGTATGTCATTACAATAATGAAGGGTTTGATCTTTCCTTCCGCGATCAGATTGTCCATGATCAGGTTAGCGCGTCCCTGGTTTGTCCATGCGGTTTCATCTTCTCCCCATCCATGTTGCAGATACAAGACGGGATATCGAGTTGACTGATTCTTATCATATCCAGGGGGCGTATACACAAATGCCCGGCGCGATGTATTCGTACTTTTAGACGGAAAGAGGATCTGCTGAACGTGACCGTGGGGCACATCTTTAAGGGCGTAAAAATCCTGATCATGGGCGGGAATTTCAATGCCACTCTCCCACCGAACCGAACCATAGAAATTCAATGTGCCTGGATCATTGAACTTTCCGCCATCAATATTGACGTTGTAATAGTGGAACCCTTCGTCCATCGGTCCAGCTGTAGTGCCCACCCAATAACCGTCCTCCAACTTTGTAAGCTTGGTGCCTCCTTTTCCTCCAAGTCCAAGACTAACCCTTACACTATCTGCAGCCGGGGCATTAATTCTAAATCGGGCGTACCCTTGCGAATTGACTTGAGGATATTCTTGTCCGGGTTGATTCAAGGTCGAAGGTTTAAAATCTTCCTTAACGGGTGATTGATTTAACTGTGAGAAGCTCAATGAGCTAATCAATAGAAAAAAAACTGATAGTGAACAATGTTTCATATCATCATGCTTTATTTGAAAAGTTTTTGAGCGATGGTAGAGAGATAGAGCTTGCAATTCATCCATGTATGACCTCCATCAGATATGAATGTTTCGTGTTTAATTCCCTTCTCATCGAGTAACTTAAGGTACTCCTGGTTGACATTGTATAACATGTCCTCTTTGCCCACACCGATCCAGAATAATTTCAGACGTTTGTTAATAAGTGCGGGCTCGCCGAAGGCAACTGCGTTGTTGCGTTCGAATTCTTCTTTAAGCATTCCTGGAGCAAAGCCGCAAATCCACGCCGACAAATCCGGATTATTAAGGCCCAGGTACAAGGCCTCCCCTCCACCACCGGAGAAACCTGCAATTGCCCGGTTATCTTTGTCTGGCTTTACACGATAGTTTTGTTCAACGAAAGGGATAAGGTTGTTCAGGAAGTCTTTTTTGAACTCCTGCAGATTGTCCCAGTTACGAAGACTTCCTGATGATTTACTAATCTTCGGATAGGCCCGTCCGTACGGCATAACGATAATCATCGGCTTGGCTTTTCCCTGCGCAATCAGGTTATCCAAAATGACATTGGCCCTTCCCACTTTAGTCCA
The DNA here is from genome assembly GCA_036376095.1 of Chryseolinea sp. Taxonomy (GTDB): domain Bacteria; phylum Bacteroidota; class Bacteroidia; order Cytophagales; family Cyclobacteriaceae; genus Chryseolinea. The sequence goes on along the minus strand of DASVBA010000634.1, from coordinate 640 downwards.
TGTCTCTTCGGTATCCGTAGTACCGTGGAGCAGATAGAGGACCGGGAATTTTGTTTTCGTTTCTTTTTCATAACCCGGAGGCGTGTAGATGACAATGGGTCTTATGCCCAGCTCAGGGGAGTTATAATAGCGATAAGAAACCGTGCCATGAGGAACATTTTGAAGTGTATGTACCAGCGGTGTAGTACCTGTGATTTCCACAAGGCTGCTTTGAAAACCTTCATTAGGAAACTTCGCAGAGTTTCTCGGGTCAGCAACAGATATTCCGTCAACGATAAAATGATAGGGATATATATCCGGCTTAACCGGTCCCACCGTTACTGACCAAACTCCGGCTGAATCCTTTGTCATTAACCGGGGAGATTTTTCAATCTGCGTGCTGACCTTCACTTCTTTGGCGGTCTGTGAAAGAAAGCTAAACACAACTGTATTGTCGGGGTTGACCTGTGGCGAATTAATTGCCGGACCGCCGGGAGGTTGTGCATAAATCTGTGCGGCTACGATGAAACCAGCGCAAAACAACCCCAGTTTACATATTTTAGGACTCATCATAATCTGATTTCTTTATTCTTGAAGTAATCGTCTTTTGAAAACAACTGTGCAGAGGTTTTTAAATCAATTGATTGAAGGTATATCGCTC
>DASVBA010000617.1:0-6965 GCA_036376095.1 Chryseolinea sp. | reverse complement strand
TAAGCTGGTCAAGTCAACCGGGAACTTTACCATCACAGGTAATATATATAGCAAGGGAACCATCACCCTCGTTAACGGAAACAAAGTAACGGGAAGGCTAGCTGCTCTGAATTCCCCCGCCATTGGCGGGACTATTGTGAGCGTAGGTACAAATGCAAATATTGGTGGCAATATTGACGCGAACGGAAACATCGTCGTCGGGGGAGGAACTGTTTCAGGTATGGTTACTCATCCTCCCGGCACTACATATGTTGGGCCACAGCCTGGTCAGGGAAATGTTGAAGGAGACCCTGCATTACCGATATTTCCTGAGCTTCCAGCAATTGCACCTTTCGAACCATACGATAGCCAGGCTCCTGATATTACTAAATCCGCGACGATTTTCCCTGGGCCACATCCTGCGATAAAACTCTCGGGGAATCAAACACTAACCTTTAAAGGTCCGGGTGTCTATAGAATCAATTATATCGACAACAAGAACAGCAACACCTTCTTGTTTGATTTTGAGGGCAAGACAGGAAACATTGTTATTCACATACACAACAACGCGTCACTGGCAAAGCTCGATGTCAACATTATCAATGGAGGCGACGCTTCAAGAATTTTCACAGAGGTACACGGAACTGGCTTGGGAACAGCGAAGTATGCGTTTGACCTTGCCAATGGTTCTCCCGGTGGAACTAAAGCAAGATGGGCAGGAACGGCGTGGGTACCATTTGCAGCCATCAATGTAGGATCCGGTACTGGAAGCAGTGAGATCACGGGCGCGCTATGGAGTGGAACGCAGGTAAACATACAAAGCGGAGTTAATATCTTTTACGCACCCTTTGGAGATTGTTCGCCACCTACAATTACCGCCGTAGACGCGATTGAATGTAGCACGGAAAACGGTGGAAACACTGCTATCGTAAACCTGAACAACTACGTTACGCTTTCAGCAGGCACAGCCTCATTTAGTAAGAACGGAACTGCTATCGCAAATCCAACCTCATTTGTGGCAACGTCAGGCGATGTAATAACTGTTACCGCGTCGATCACGGCTTCGTGCTCCAGCTCAGATGAATTTAGTATTACTGTCAATGACAAACAGAAATTCGGCATTTGTTCTCCCAAAGGAGGCAAAGTGTATGAGATCATTAGCTCTGAATTAACAATGCTTCAGAAATTATATGATCCGGCAAATCCAACGGTTTCAAACGAAGTGTTCAACATCAATAACACTACCCATAAGGTTCTAATCGAAGTATTCTACTATAATGGTCAACTCAGCAATGTTCTTTCCGCGTTGGCGACATTAGGTTTTGAATATGATGAAGACCTCAGCGATTTGCAGGGCAACCTCACTGTCGCAGGATATTTCACAATATCCAACTTGGAAGTACTCAATAACCTGAACCAAAATCTGGGGATGAACCTGATCAAGTTTGTGCGCCCGGCTTTCCCTCCGGTTACCAACGTTGGAGATGCAACCACGCAAGGTGATGTAGTTATGCGGTCCGATCTGGTAAGATTGGGATATTTCAATGCTTCCACGGGGCAGCCGCTGTCGGGAAGCGGAGTTAAGGTTGGGATATTGTCGGACAGTTATAACTCGTTACCAGGCGATCGTGCAGCAATCGACGTTGGAAATTGGGATCTGCCAGGTGCTGCTAATCATCCTTTCGGACAACTCCCAAAAGTGAACGTCTTGAAAGAATATCCCGCCAAATACGGCTCTGGCAAAGATGAGGGCCGGGCTATGCTACAAATCGTCCATGATGTTGCCCCTCGTGCAGAATTGGCATTTCGTACCGGTGCACTTACAGCACCTGACATGGCCAAGGGGATGTTTGAACTAAAGGACGCCGGATGTGATATCATCTGTGATGACATCGCGTACATAACCGAGCCGTTCTACACCCCAGGAGTGATCGCACAGGCGGTTAACTCCATTTCTGAGGATGGCGTGTCCGTTTTTACGTCGGCTGGAAATTATGGAGACAATGCGTTTAGAGGTGTCTTTAATTCTGTGCCGGATCAATTTAACATTTTACCCAAAAATGAAGGTACACTAGCGGGACGGCTACACGCCTTCAGCGGTGGCGATACGGAACAGACTCTAACGGTTTATCCCGGCACTTACACCATCGCCCTGCAATGGGACGACCCGAATTTTTCTCCCCTAACGGGCACACAGTTCGATCTTGACATTTATTTGAAGGACTTTCAAGGTCAACCGCTTTTTGGATTTAACCATGACAATGTCACGGAAATGGTTGAGGTCCTGTCGTTTTCTGTTACCACCAAACAGACTGTTAAGCTGATAATTGCAAAGGAGTGCGAAGCTTGCAGTGATAGCGAACTGATAAATTTCATGTACGTAGTTTTTCGTGGTGAGCTGAAAGACAGCGATCAGAATGAATATTTCCCGGGATCTTCAACAATCGTAGGTCATGCTGCTGCCGAAGGCGCGATGGCAGTAGGTGCGATACTTTATAGCAACACACCCGAATTTGATTTTGAAGTACCAGCATCGGATCCTCCTATTGTACCTTTTACTGTGGCCACATTCTCGTCGGTTGGACAGCCTGGAGGATCGAGCCCGGCCTTCACCGCGCCGAACGGAGGGAATACAACAGTTGACTTCGGCGCACCCGATATTGAGACCGATGGAAAACCGAATTTCTTTGGAACATCGTCAGCAGCCCCGCACGCAGCGGCTGTAGCTGCGCTGGCCATGGAAGCAAGGGAATATTATTATCCGACTACACAACCAACACACCTGGATCAGACCAGTTGGGGTGTGGGAAGTTCTCCTAACGATATAAAGAAATTGTTGCAGAGCACGGCTACAGATATGCATGAACCAGGATTCGACAATAAGTCTGGAGCTGGACTCATTCGCGCGCATGCCGCATTGTTAACGATGGCAACTCCAAATCCCGAGATCATTGATCTGGTTTGGGCCGACGACGCAAATCCCGGCGAGGCGACATTTACCCTGACGGTTAAAGGAACAAATTTGTATGAGGAGTCACAGGTTTTGTTCAGAGGAACACCGGTGCCAACAACGTACGATCCGGAAACTGAAACACTTGAAGCAACAATTCCACCATTCGATGGCGGCAATCCCATGATCCAGGTGAACAATAGTCCAATTTCGGAGTTGGGTACTGACGGTGGATCGGATCAACGCCCTCTCTTTGACATTGCACAGCCGGAGATATTTATTCGCGCAATAGATGTGACCAAAAAGTATGGGGAGATCGTGCCTGAATTTGAAGCCACGGTTTATGTCCTGGCGGGAGATGAGTGGATAGCAGGACAAGACTTTATCACGGCAGCGTACCCGAATGGAATTACTCTTGCCGACGTCGGTCTTACTAACGAGGATCAACCCCAGCAAGATGCCTTGGGCCGCACACTTATCCCTGTTCAGTTTACCAGTCCTATATCAACGCTTGGAAGCCTGAGTAATTTTGGGCGTTACCTCATCACTCCATCTCATGCAACGACCAGTCTGGCTTTTATGGAACTGTTCAAATATGCCGGAAGCTTCAGCAGCACAGACAATGTGTATACGTACAACCAAAACCCTACGCTTGGCCTCGGAGCTGTCGAAGTGCAAAAATTGCCGATTGTTATTAAGCCCAATGATTTAACCGTCGTCTACGGAGAATCCATCGCTGATAAGCTAACCTTTCAGATAAATTATGATGCGTCGAAGATTGAGTCTAACGATACTTTTTTCGCGACACTGCAAAGTCTGTACGCTGCTGACCAGAATACGGATGCGTTGGCAATCGTCGACCTGCCTGAGCTTAATGGGAAGACGCTTTTCAATGATTTCGATCTGACGAATTATAGCTTCATGGTCAGCGGTAAAACACTGTTCAATGCCAAGACACTGTACAACGGAAAGACCTTATTTAATGTATACGTACCACTTGGGTCATTCTTTGACTATGAGGATTTGCCGGATGATCAGGTGCTTCTCTATCCGGAATTGAACGGCAAAACATTATTCAATGCCAAAACATTGTACAATGCGAAATCGCTGATGAACGCGAAGACTCTGATGAATGGTAAAACGTTGTTCAACGCAAAAACTTTGTACAATGGAAAGACTTTGTTTAACACCACCGAGGAGATGCTGGAGGATGACCAGACCCCAAAAATACTGGTGATCTTTGGTGACGAAGAATTGGAGAATGCGGAAGTCGGAGACGATATAATTGAAATACCCGAGATTGAACTGCTTTCCATCAACCTGGTCAGCGGCACGAGCGTAGGTGAGCAAATTGTCGTCCCGGGTGCGTTTATAAATGAGCTTTCATTCAATTACGATCCCACGTATGAGCAAGGTACCGTTACGATTAACCCGCTTGAGGTCACCGTCACCGCCGATGCGGCCTCTAAGGTCGCAGGCCAGGCCGATCCGGTATTGACCTTCACGTCAGATCCTGCCGCAGGTACCGTGTTGGCTAACGGAGACACGATTACCTTCAGCGGCGTATTGGCAAGAGAACCCGGTGAAAGCCCGGGAACGTATGACATCTTGCAAGGTACCCTGACCCTGAGTGATAACTATACGTTGTTGTTTGTCCCTGCCGAATTCACCATTGGCTGCCCGGCTGTTCCGATAATTAGGTCGTTCGAAACCGCAATCGGCGCTGGATCAAACAAACCTCCCAAGGTGAACAGGCCGACCGGCACTGTTGCTGGCGACCTGCTTATTGTGGGGATGATGTTTGAAAAAGGTACCAATACCACTCCTACGCCCCCGGCGGGATGGACGCTAATACGGCGAACAAATGAAGCGAACAATGTGGGCATGGCGACGTATTACAAAGTGGCCGGCAGTAGCGAACCAACGTCTTATACATTCGGTCTCACTAATGGTCCAAAATGGTCGATCGGTATTACCCGAATCACAGGCGCCGACCCAACAAATCCTGTTGACGTGCATGCGGGCCTCTCGGGCGGCCCTGCATTTAATGCCGATGCTCCTTCTCTGACAACTACGGTTTGTAATGCGCTGGTTATGGCATTTTATTCCAACAAGAAGGATGCGACCTGGACTCCCGCTGCTGGAACAACAGAGTTATATGACAAACCCAACACACAGCAAGGTTTGACTTCAAACATGATGGCCTATTATTCTCAACCCGATGCCGGAATAACCGGATCGAAGACGGCTACAGCCTCGATATCTGACTATTGGGTGGCCCAGCAGCTGGCGATAAAGCCGGTACAACATGGATCAGGATCCTCGTCAGGAAGAAGTGCTGATCTGGCCGCTGACCATACATACCCGGAAGAAAGTCAATCCTTTGGAGACCCCACCGGCGGCGCCCAGGCGTATCCAAACCCGGTTCGTGATCGCGTGGTGATCCAAATTGATGACCTGACAGAAGAACCTTCCAGCGACGACGTTCGGATCCTCGACAGAGTTGGTAAATCCTTCCAGGTTAAATCGGCATGGGACGCTCAGAACAAACTCTTAGAAATCGATTTCGCCGAGATGGGAACTGGCATTTATTTCATTAGAGTAAATACCATCAGCGGCAGCAAGAGTGTTCGCGTTATGAAAGTGTCGGAATAACACATTGAAACACGGATTAAAAGAAGAATGGAGGCACTCTCCATTCTTTTTTTATTTGCGCCCCGATTCAATGTACAATTGTTCAAACATTCGTAAATTTCGAAGAAGCCCGATTTCGAATAATGAACCTCTTAAAAAAAACAATCGTTTTTTGCATTCTTCTATTTTCCTGGAATGTCTACGGGCAGACATCAGAGATCGACAGTTTAAAAGGAGTTCTTCGTAATTCACCTCACGACACGACCACAGTAAATACTTTAATCGACATTGGGATGGCATATCTCAGCATCGACATTACCGAGGCGCTGAGGTTTGGTAATTTGGGACGCGAGTTGGCGAAACAAAGAAATTACACGAAGGGTCTTGCCTCTGCACACAAACTTCTTGGGATAGGATATGCCTATCAGGGAAAAGTTATTGAAGCCGACGTTCAATTTAAGGCGTCCCTCGCCGCATTTGAGAGCATCAACAACAAAGACGGCATATCAAATATTTTAAACAATCTCGGAAGCCTTAGTTTTACCAGGGGTGATGATGCTAAGTCACTTGAATACCACCTTAAGTCACTGAAGATAGCAGAGGAGATTCAGAACAAATACAGGATAGGTACAAATCTGAATAATATTGGTACGGTTTATTCAAACAAAACAGCTTCACAGGACAAGGCGATTGATTATTTTCTCAAAGCACTTACCGTTTTTGAGGAAATAAATTATACCGACGGAATTGGGACAGCTGCCGTTAATATTGGTGAAATATATTTTAAGAAAGGATTGTACGACTCAGCACTCGTGTTCCTTCAGCGATCAATTCAGATGTACGAAGGAACTGCAGATGCGGCGTATGCACTAAGTTACGTGGGGGAAATTTATGCCGAACGTAATGATTTCGAAAACGCTTTCAAATTTCATGAACAGGCTGTAGAGGTTACAGAAAGATTGGGAGCGCAGCAGTATTTGGCTCAGAGTCTATTGAGTCTTGGAAAAACATTAAAGAAAAAAGGTGATCTGTTAAAGTCAGTCGAGGCCCTTAAAAAAGCTGAAAAAATCAGTAAAGAAATTAAAGCTCGCCAGGAGATTAAGAATTCCTACGAATCGCTGGCGGAAACTTATGCCGACCTGGGTAATTTCAAGCAGGCCTATGCCTATGAATCGCTGCTGACGAAAATCAAGGATACTCTGTATAATAACAACGAAGACAAAAAAATTCAGCAGCTCCAATTCAATTTTAATATCGAAAAGAAGGAGGCCGAAATTGATCTATTAACCAAAGATCAGGCCCTGAAAGCGGCCACCATTCAGCGGCAGAAAATATTATTCTACGCTGCTGTAATTACCGGATTTCTTTTACTTCTGGTGATCGGCGGATTTTACAATCGCTA
>DASVBA010000607.1:0-7357 GCA_036376095.1 Chryseolinea sp. | reverse complement strand
ACTGGGACCGCATCACTTTTTTTCTGAAAAATATTATTCCTGTTTGTGCACAGCATGATGTGAGGTTGGGCATCCATCCGTATGATCCGCCGGGATTGCCACGCGGCTACCAGGGTGTTGACACGTGGGATTGTGCACCGGCTTCCGTTTTTGATTCATTGAAAAAGTACGAATCGATCGTCGACAGTCCCTACAACGGTTTCCAGCTTTGCCTGGGCACAGTGATGGAAGGACTAAAGAGCTCGAAGACTGAACTGCTTCCGATCGTGAAGTATTTCGCCGATAAGGGGAAGATCTACCAGATCCATATGCGGAACATCAAAGGCGGTCTCGGCAAATTCGAAGAGGTATACATCGACGAAGGGGAAGCGAACTTCATTGAAGTGATCCGTATACTCCGCGACGCGAATTATTCATGGTCCATTTGTCCTGATCATTGTCCCACACATCCTGATGACCCGGGAGGACTGCAAGCTTTCGCGCAAGCTTATGGCTATATTAAAGGATTGATCGACGCGGCGAACGCCGAAGTAGCGTAGCATGAAAGAAATCCGGACACTTCTTCTCCTGTGCTTCATAGGGTGTTCCCAATGGTTGTTTGCGCAGGCAGAAGAGGAAATTGAAAGAGAGATCGAGATCAAGGCTATTGGGGGATTGAAATTCGATCTCTCACGCATAAAGGTGAAACCGGGAGAGCACATCAAGCTCACACTGACCAATGCCGACGATATGGATCACAACCTCGTTATCACGAGACCCGGCGCGAGAAAGGAAGTGGTGAATCTCTCGAACAAGCTGGGACAAAATGGTCCGAAGCATCACTATGTGCCGGCGTCCGATAAGGTCTTGTGGTCCATTCCCATCGTAACACCGGGCCAATCGGCCTACATTGTCTTTCAGGCACCCCTGGAAGAAAACGTGTACCCGTACGTTTGTACATTTCCGGGTCATGGAGTGGTGATGTACGGAGCCATGTATGTGACGACAAAAGATCTTCCTCCGCTGGCAGAAGATTCCAATGTACCACCTGCCAATGCACTGGACGCAGACGTAGCGCATCATCATGGTGCCGTTGATTTACATCCCTACAAAACAACACCTCCTTATTTATATAGAATATTTATGCCTGACGCAGGACCTGCAGCGATTGCCGTCAGTCTGCCGAACCAACTGTCGTATTGTTGGGACGCCGGCCAGTGCCGGTTACGTTATGCATGGCAGGGTGAGTTCCTGGACCCGAAGGATTACTTCGACAAGAAAGCAGAGAAGCATGCAAGGATCCTGGGTACCCTCTTCTACCGCGACAAGACTACGTTTCCTTTAAAATTTTCAGCCGGCAAAGATCCGGTTGTCGACTTCAAGGGATACAAGCTCATAGATCGCTATCCGGAATTTCATTATACGATTGATGGCAAAGATGTATATGAACTGATCAAACCGAAAGAAGATGGCAGTGGGCTCATTCGATCGTTCAAAATTCCGGAAGCAACACAGCCGATGTATTTTGTTTTTGATAAGAGTGACGGCGCTCAGTATACAACTTCAAAAGGAAAGATCAATGGTGATCAGATCAATCTGACAGCCGGCGACGCACGTGAGTTTGTGATAGTGATGACCAAAACACAACAAGGAAAATGAGAAAGCTTGGTGCGCTGATGATCCTTGCTGTGCTGGTGACTGGCTGTGGAAAGAAATCAGAATATCCCGACGCGAAAGTTCCATACCTGGTGGAGACCATCGAAACCCCTCAGGGCCTGCACGCCGAGACAGGTGGTATTGCTTTTTTGCCAGACGGACGACTCGTAGCCTGTTTCCTTCGTGGAGAAGTGATGATCTACCATCCTGAAACGAAAGAGTGGAAACTTTTTGCAGAAGGCTTGCATGAGCCGCTGGGCGTGTTACCGATAAGTGGATCGGAAATCCTCGTAATGCAAAAGCCGGAGCTGACCAGACTAAAGGACACCGACGGAGACGGACAGGCCGATGTTTACGAAACAGTTACCGATGATTTCGGAATGGTTGGCAACTACCACGAGTGGACCTACGGACCGGTAGTCGACCGTGACGGAAATCTTTACATCTCGTTCAACACAGCATCGGAGTGGGGCATTATTATGGATGAAGTGCGGGGTAAGCTCGACACAACACTCGTTCCCTTCAAACCCAAACAGAAGTTCGCGGCTGTACCGTATCGTGGCTGGGTTGCCAAGGTGACACCTTCCGGTGAATTCATTCCTTATGCGTATGGATTTCGATCGCCAAGCGGATTGCTCATCACACCCGACAATGAATTGTTCGTCGCCGACAACCAGGGCGATTGGGTGGGAACTAGCCCGCTTTTTAAAGTAGAACAAGATAAATTCTATGGACATCCTGCCAGCATGATATGGACACCCGGGTGGAACAAAGGAGACCCATCAAAACTTTCTGTCGAGGAACTGAACGCCGGGCGCCAGCGTGCAGTGGTACAGTTACCATACGGTATCATGGCTGCCTCGCCAACGCAACCGATATTCGACAACACCGATGGAGCCTTCGGACCGTTCGCGGGACAGCTCCTTATCGGCGAGATGAATCAGGAGCGCATCATCCGCGTAATGCTCGAGGAAGTGCGGGGCGTAAGGCAGGGCGCGTGTATACCGTTTATCGACAAGCAGGGACTGCGCAAAGGTAACAACCGCCTTGCGTTCTCACCCGACGGCAGCCTGTATGTCGGCCAGGTGCAGCATGGCTTTATCGGCGATAGGGGAATTCAGCGGATCGTGTTTACCGGAAAAGATCCAGTGGATATCTACACTATGAACATTACCGATGAAGGCTTCGATTTACACTTCACCCAACCTATGGACGAAGTGACACTGCGTGATACTTCCAACTTCCACTTCCGGCACTACTATTATGAGTATCACCTGAAGTACGGCTCCGATCAGTTTGATTTGCAGAAGGTGGCTGTGGAAGGTGTAAAAGTCAGCAACGACGGGAAAACAGTATCACTAAACCTGGAGAACCTTAAGCCAGGTTACATATACGAGTTAACGATGGGAGAGCTGAAGTCGAAGAAGGGAGAAGTGCTAGAGAATAGGTTGGTTTGTTATACGGTGAATGTGCTCCGGTCGGAGAGGAGAGGCACCCAGCTTCCACCCCAGGCTTACTAATTATATTTCACGTCTACGCATTATTTTTGTCACATGAGGTACCGCGTCTATGTCGTTGAACTTTCAAAAAAGGTGTTTACGGAAAATTGGCGATTCCGCGCGGCCAATCCACAATTCAACGGTGTACTTCAGTGTCTTTATGTAGGTATGACAAGTAAGACTCCGGCTGAACGATTTATGCAACATAGAACCGGATATGTCAACAAAAAAGGTCACAAGCTATCCGCGAATATCGTGCTCAAGTACGGAACCTATTTACGTCCGAGTTTATACGAGCATATCAACCTGAAACCGATGACAAGGGAAGAAGCGTTGATGATGGAAGAAAAACTTGCATGGGACTTAAGGAGACAGGGTTATGCGGTTTGGTTTAATTGAGTGACTTATTTTTATGGAGGATGATTGATTATTTTCAACTCTGAGGTCGATAGTCTCTGAAATTTTCAATGCGATCTACTGCAGCCTGGATTCCTGTCGATACAAATTCAAAAACAGCATTATCCACGCGAAATTGACCGGGCCTGTAACAGAATGGTTATTTTAGGAGCTCAATTATTATATAGACTTAAATCGTGAGGAATGTCATGCCTATTGCGTAACTTGACCTCTGTTACATCACGAGGCACATCTTTCAAACGTCAAACTGACTGGCTGTTCATGCCCACCGGCCAAACAATGAGGGGATGAAGATCCTCCAATCTAAATTTGAAGACAAAATATTCAGTTGACCGGTCCTTTTATTGTAGTAAACGCTTGTGTGAATTCTATTTTTTTAAAAAACACTTACCGAGGATGGTCGGTACAATTTTATGAACAGCTATATTAATCATTTCACGCTGGACGAGTCATACGGATATTTCTGGGGAAAATACCGGCCAGTGTTATTGAAACTAATGATCTCATCCGCTGACGGGCCGCAGCAGTACAAATTTTCATCGCATGAAGTCAGGGCAGCAAATCCAAAAGGGAAAGGTCGTGTTACCTTTGACCTGAAGATTCACAAGGGTAAGGCCGTTAATGATATCAGGACCTCTCTTATTGCAAAGGACCTGCTAAAGGTTTTGCAACAATCGGGAAAGGCTTCTGAGCTTTCAGCATCCTGCATGTACGAATTTAATTTCGACAAGCATTTCGTCCTTCATGTGATCAAAACGGGTATTCAGAATGAACTCCCGGAATCGATCCCTGATGTTATCACTCAAAGTAGCGAGGGGTAGCAATGAGGCGAGTCGCGATTGAATACTGCAATCTTTAAATTCTATTTTTTTTGTGGCGTAAGGGAACCGAGTATTTCGTGGATGGATAATTCTGCGCCGCAGATCACTTCGTCGCTGGCACCATAGTATAGTTGCAGTCGGTCGCCGACAACCAGGTGTCCATTGGTGAAGATCACGTTGCCCAAAAAGCCATTTAGCTCGTATGGCTCAACAGGTTCCATAATAGGCAATTCGCTACGTGCAATAACATGCGTGGGATCTCTAAAGTCAAGCAGGAGTGCACCGAGGCAATAGCGATGATGCTCATCTGCGCCGTGATAGATGGCAAGCCAACCCTGAGGCGTATGAATGGGTGAACAACCTGCACCAATGCGCGCACTATCCCACATTCCCTGACGTGTTTTGGCAAGGCACTTGTGATGACCCCAATGAATACAATCGGGGGACTCAGCGATCCATATATAATTCCCTCCAAGTTCAGGGCTGCTGGGTCGATGCAGCGCGAAATACTTGTCTTTGATCTTTTCGTCAAAGAGGGCGCAATCTTTATTGTGAGGAGGTAAGATCATTCCTTTGCGATCGAATCGCTTCCAATCACGCGTCTGGAGAAGCCCAACGCCGACGCCGGCGGAGGACACCATAGTATAGGTCAGATAAAATATGCCATTTATCTCTGTAACCCGGCAGTCTTCGATGCCATAAGCTTCCAATTCACTTTCACCAAAAATCGGGTTATAGTTTTCGGCTTCACGGAAATGTTTCCCATCCTCGCTGCACATCAGTCTGAGATGTGAAAGCGAAGTGAGATAATCGTTGCCCTTATAGTGAATTACTCTGGGATCAGAGAAATCAAGGTGTGGATCGTTTTTAGCAAATTGAAGGATCTCTATTTCGCCATCCTTATATCTGGCAATACTAACGAAGCCTTCCATTTGTTCGGGGCGCTCTGCCACACGCATGAGTAGCCATATCTTTTTGTCGAACCTGAACACCCCAGGGTTGAGCAGGCACTCAACCACCATGTCCTTTCTACTGGGCTTTATATTCTCGGGAACGAGCAGCGGGTTCTCTTCGAACCTTATGGCGATGTCTAATACAGATACTGGATCCATAAATTTTTGGTAATGAAGTTTTACTATTGATCGATTGTCCTTTTCAAATTCCCCGGTACCGGTGGCCTATCCGAGGTAACTCCTAAGCACTTTACTTCGCGACGAATGCCGAAGCCGGCGAGTGGCTTTTTCTTTTATCTGCCTGACCCGTTCCCTGGAAATGTTAAATTTATCACCGATCTCTTCAAGCGTTAAGCTTTCTGTTCCGCATAAACCATAGTAGTGAGAAATAACATCGGATTCTCTTGCCGTAAGAGTAGCCAGTGCACGGCCGACTTCAGTATGTAGCGAATCGGTGATTAACTTGGTTTCGGGGGAATCTTCGAGGCCTGCAAGCGTGTCCAGCAAACTATTTTCTTCACCGTGAACAAACGGCGCATCCAAGGAAAGCTGTCTGCCGGATGTAGTGGAGGTGAGTACTATTTCTGCCTCGCTTACCCCCAATGATTCGCCAAGTTCCTCGGTGGATGGCTCACGTTGGAACTTCTGCTCCAGCTGCGAAAATACTCTTGAGAGTTTGTTAATAGCTCCCACCCGGTTCAATGGAAGTCTTACCACCCGTGCTTGTTCTGCCAGCGCTTGAAGGATCGTCTGCCGTATCCACCAAACAGCATAAGAGATGAACTTAAAGCCACGTGTTTCATCGAAACGTGAGGCGGCTTTTATTAATCCGACATTCCCTTCATTGATCAGGTCACCGAGCGAAAGTCCATTGTTTTGATATTGCTTTGCCACAGAGACCACGAACCTTAGATTTGCCTTGACTAGCTTTTGTATTGCGATTTCGTCGCCGCTCCTGATCCGGACCGTCAAGTGTACTTCTTCGTCCTGCGTAAGCAGATCGACTTTACCGATTTCTTGTAAATACCTATCCAGTGACTTGGTCTCACGGTTAGTAATCTGTTTGGTAATTATAAGTTGTCGCACAGTGCCATTTTTAAAATCAGTTGAACCCGCTTCATCAACTCCGGGGATAAAAAGTGAATCAGATCAGGAATGCTGGAATGACAAGAACTTTCGGGGGAGGGAGTTGAGTATTTCATAAGGTACACAATTTCTGACTGGAATCCCCACGTTGAAAAAGATTCCGAATGATTTACTTCAGTTCCCAAAGTCGTTCAACGATGATATCACATTGAACTACGAGGTCCGCCTTGATCATTGCTAGGAGATAGCATTTTAATAGCCTATCTTACAAAATGAGTTACAAGACAAATTCCGACAATATTTACGCTGAGGGAACACTGATAACAGCGAAAGTGAATCCGTCTTTGATGCTGAAGATCATGAAGTACTATCAGCGCACCTATTACTGCGCAGTCGTTGGAGAGGAGGAGAGAAAACACCTCGTTTACTTCGAGCGCGAACTGGTTCAACCCGCCAGCAACTGACCTTTATACTACTTAACGTCAATAGTCAAGGTACACGGCAGGAACGCCTCCATGCAACAGTTTGGCATATTGCACCTGATATCACCAGGTGGCAACGTACTAAAACACTGTATTATTTCGCGCGGCCGTCCGTTAGATCTCTTTCAAGATAAACCAGATCTTTTCGGAGTTGCACGCCCCAGGTTGGTTTGCAGTAATAAACACCGTTCTCCCAACGAACAATGGTCAGTTTGTTTGTAGGTCGTATTCGCTCAGTAACCACTTCTCCCGGTTTATATTTAGTTTCCATAAACAATCATTTAGTCGTTGATTTCCTTGTTTTTCGTCACCACTTTGGATATTACTCCAAGTTTGCTTTACATGACGAAGGTCCTGAGATCCGCTGACAAACCCCTTATAGAACAATATGAAGTTGTTGTATAAATCACACCTTCGGGCGTCGAGCAGTGTCGATGTAACGGATATCGACGGAATAGGGCAAG
>DASVBA010000159.1:0-2840 GCA_036376095.1 Chryseolinea sp. | reverse complement strand
TCCAACTGCTCCTTTAAAACCTTTTCCCTTTCGAGCAGACGCTTCTTCATTTCCAGCTCGCTGCGTTCTTCACGGTCCTTCAGCAGCTTCTCGCGCTCAGCTACTGACAATGCTTTGTCTTCCAGCTCCTTCAACTTAATTGACTTGATTTTCCTGTCTTCTTCCAACCGCTCAAGTTGTCCTTGAAATTTTTCTTTTTCCTCATTCCTTATTCGATCCGTCAACGTGCGGGTATTGTCACTCAGACGTTGCTCAAACTCCTTCTCAAGCTGAGCCCGTAAATCGTGCTGGATCGCTTCTTCCGGCGAGAACTTATTGCCACAATGAGGGCACTTCACAAGCAATGATGTTGGTTTAAGCGTTTCCATGGCGTTGATGTTTGAATCGAAAATACCAGGGACCTGTGACAGCTTGTGTCAAACCGCTCAAATGCCATAAAATTGGTATTTTGAGGTCCGATGAAAAAAACTGTTGCGCCAACCGCTGCATCGCCTCGCCCGGCAAAACACAAAAAGCCCGAGTCCATTATCCCGCAAGCAAAGCTGTTGCGGCTTTTTCAAATTATAGCCGTCCTGAAGTCAGGGCATTGGACCATTAAACAAATGGCGGACCGGTTTGACACCAGTGAACGTACCATCTATCGTTACCTTAAGCTATTGGAAGAGGTGGATTTCCTCATTGAGAAGGATTTTGACAACCGCTACTTTATCATTACATCAGACGATGATCCAACTCAGTCACAATTTTCAGTGGAGGAAACACGTCTTATCAAGAAACTTATCCTTGCAGGAGCTAACGATAACCCACTCAAGAATCTATTGCTAAAAAAACTTAGCCTTAACTCCGAAATCGACAGCATGCCCAGACTGTTCCTCAAAGCACGCTTGGGAAAGTTTGTCGATCAACTCGCTGAGTCAATCAAAGATAAGGTGCAGGTTGTACTAAAGAATTACCATTCCGCAAACAGCAATGAAATCCGAGACCGGCTTGTAGAGCCTATTCACTTCGGAGACAACTATCAGTCCATCATCGCTTTGGATACCGGAGATAAGATCTGCAAACAATTCAAGCTGGACAGGATTGGTGAGATCGTAGAGCTCAAAAAGAAATTTGAGTTCGAGGATATGCACCAAAAGAATCTAACCGACATCTTCGGAATGACAGGAGATTCAATTTCATGGGCAACGCTACACCTAAGCCTGCGGGCATACCTCCTTATGAGAGAAGAACATCCCTTAAGCATCCCTTACATTGAAAAGACTGAAGAGGGATACGTCTTTCATGGTCCATTCTCCAACTTCGAAGGCATATCCAGGTTCATTCTTGGATTAATCGATGAGATCCGGATCCAGCAACCGCCAAGCCTGAGGGAATTTGTACAGCGGAAGATCGAAGTGGGTTGGGGTAATCGTTAGCCGTGAACCGTTATTCGTTATCCGTGATCCGTTATCCGTGAAGCGTTATCTGCTTTGCCTGCCGAAGCGCGTAAAGTAGAATGGTTAATCGTTCAAACACAGTCACAATTCAATGGTATTATTGAAATCCGCCAGGATACCTTCAAGCTGTTGCAGATGGCGACGCACGTGCAAGGCCAGGAAGTAAATGAACTGGTAGACATCGAGCTTACCCAGTCCGTTGACATTCATTGTTGTCTTAAACAACAAGCCTTCGCCATTTTGTAACAATTCGAGATGAATAAGACAACGGTTGAGCTGGTCTCTGATCTCGTCCCTTACTTCCCACATGGGCAATTGTCCAGAAGGGGCCATATGTTCGGGCCGGTGCCAGTCGAATGATTTGTGGATGCCGACTTCCAGCATCGCTGCATTTTCGAGACAATAGTCCTCCAACTGGTGACTAAAGTCGCCGTCGTGCTGCTGACGCAATGCCTTGGAGCATCCCTTGTCAATAAGGATCAACAGAAAGCGGTTAGTAAGCATCACGTGTTCCAGCAATTCACGCACATTCCATTCGCTACCTGCAGGTCTATGGTCCAATAAAGGCTCATCCTTATCGAACCATTCGTCCAAAACGGAGATCGAACGGATCAACTCATTTCTTATAGTAGCTATTATATTTTCTATTGTCATAAATCAACGTCTTTAAAGTAAAAAAGCCCGGACTTTTTGGGCCCGGGCTTTCTTTTATTTGATCATTTAACAATGAATCTATTCAAGAACACAATCCCGGCCCAAGGCATACTGCTTGCGCACAATGACTAGCATTGCCTTTGAATCCATGTTGAACTGCGTGATTTTCATATGAACAAATGTAAAGAAAGTTTTTGTAATCACTGAAAGATCGTGACACATTTTATGCGACTTTATTCATACAACATTTCTTAAACTTCTTACCACTGCCACAGGGGCATGGATCGTTGCGTTGAAGTTCTGTCCTTGGTCGCATACTGGTTTTCAGTGTGTTAGCAGTATCCTGCTGAAACGCCGTGGAAAGCAATTCATATAACTCCGGATGATTCTTTTGAAGGAGCTGAGGTCGTTCAAAGAAATATTCGCCAGCAACGGCGAGGAACTCACGCTGATGCGTTGCCCCATATTCATTAATATCACTTCTACCCTTAATCACTTCTTCCGTTTTTGAGCGTATCAGTTCAAGCCAAGGCAGGGCAAATTTTTTGCCGTTGAGGACGGTTGGAATTCCGTCAATTGTGCCATCCTCTTTGTCCAGCAGATGAATAAATTCATGAATACCCACGTTCTGCTTGTCCGTGCTATTGGAAAATCCAGCGTGAAGCGCAGGTTTTGATAGTATCATTTTATCTTCCATTGTTCCGCCCGATCCCACCATTCCCGTGATAGTTTCTTCTTTGCTGTTAATGG
>DASVBA010000588.1:0-3803 GCA_036376095.1 Chryseolinea sp. | reverse complement strand
TGATTTTGGTGGTGGTCGGAGGGATCATTGCAATCCCGTTTTTATAATACAGACTCTGTCGAATCAACAGGGGTCAGAGGTCGTACGACTGTGGGGCCGGAACAAAAGTCAATGTTAAATGGTTAGGGAGGACACGGTTATTTTTGTTTTGCATATTTTTATAGCCGCTTTGGACGTTAAATACGTGAAGAGCACAATTTTCAATTTCCGTCACGAATGAAAAACCTGCAGATCATTGCGATAATTACCTTATTTCTTGTTTCGATGTCGGCTACGTCTAACGCTCAACGCCGCGACTCCCGAACTCGTTCTGCCCAGGCTGCATACGGCTATCCATCGGAATTTAAGGCCTCAAAAAAGAAGGCCAAAAAACAAAAAAAGGCAGCGAGAAGAAAAGCCAAATCCCCACTTTACAGGAAAAAGAGTCCGTGGGTAAATTAACAACATTAACGCCGGCTACCCCAACGGGTTCGACTATACGTCTAAAGCATGAACCCATGTGGTCGACATTTTTCTAAGGCCGCTAAAAATATCAGGATTGCTAAAAGCTGCACATATCGTTAAATTTCAACCCGGAGCGAAGCGCGTTTAAAGAGTATTTTATGAATGGAATGATGAAAAGAATGAGTCGAGTAGCATTGATAGTGTTGCCAGCTTTGGGGATTGTAGCCCTGGGCGGTGGCTGCGAACTTAAAGAAGATGACGTAGATCTTGGTCCCATTTCGCAGGTATCCGTGTTTCACACCTCCCCCGATGCGCCGAACCTGGACATTCTCGTTGACGATGAAAAAATAAATAACGTGCCGTTCGAATACGGAGGAACTACTGAGTATCTGCAATTTTCATCAGGCATCAGGGGCTTGAAAATAAGGCCGTATGGAGGTGGCTCACCCGTGATAGATACGACCATTACGCTGGAGCCGGACGAGCACTTTTCACTTTTTGTAATAGACGACTACGACAACGCCTCCATCATGATGTTGTTCGATAATGATGACGCTCCGGCAGAAGGTAATGCGCGGATCCGATTTATTAATCTTTCGCCAGACAGCGGACCACTTCAGCTCAGGATCAAAGACGTCGCGCTTCCGCTCACGGTAGGTCAGTCCTTTACCGATGCTTCTCAGTTTATGGAACTCGAGGCTAAGACTTATGATTTTGAGATCACAAGCGCCGGCAACAAAGTGTTGGAGCTGCCCGGTTCAACATTGCAAACTCAATGGTCTTACACGATTTATGTGATCGGTTATGTAACTCCTCCCTCCGGGAACACCCATGCACTTGCGGCACAGGTGTATAGCCACTAGTGCCTGACGAGGTACGGCACGAAGAAATAACCGGCCGGTTTTAGAACACTACAGACAGGAGATCAAAAAGATTTACAATCGATTTCCTCAATGTGTATGCTTCACAAACATCTTATCCATACATGCCTTATCACTCCCCTCGCCTAACGTTGATACGCCACCAGCCATGTTACTCACGTTCCTAAACCCATGCGTCGATAAAAAATAACTGGCCCTCGGACTGCGATGACTATGACTGCAATAAACGAGCACTTCCTGGTTCTTATATTTAGAAAGTTCTCCAACCCTGCTTTCGAGTTCATCAATGTTGATGTTGATAGCATTTTTAAAATGTCCGAAGCTCGGGACGTCACTATTGGTACCATTGAATTCGGCGGAACTCCGTACGTCGAGAAGTACTGCTTTTGGATTTGCAGCAAGCCGTGCACAAAGCTGTTCGAAGGTAAGATCAGAGAATTTAATAGTTGACTGGTCAACCAATGGCATATTGCAATGCACGCACGTCCCAGGCTTGTCGTGAACTTCCTTATCGCAGTCATGACCGCAAGGGCTGCAAACGTATTCCTTTTTTTGAAGTGGCGCGAAGCCGATTGCACTTAGTGCGACGAAGGCAAGCAAAAGGTATTTCATGTTCGGATTGTTGATTGAGACAGTAAAACTATAAAGGATTCAATGTGAAGTAAAGACGTAAACTGCGTCGTATTGGTTTTATAGTCCATGGTATACTTGAACGTATGGAATTAAGAAGCCACGATAGCGACTATTTTCGGACGTTTTCGGTCATCCCCTGGCCTTTTGATAGCCGGCCAATTGCAGAACAATCGACTTTAAACAGTAACTTGAGGGATGAAAAGAAGCGGGGTGAGGACGAAGTCGTTAGGAACTAAGTGGTTACACGCTCAGCCTCTATTATAGAGTAAGAAATATGATGTCATGCAGGTCAGGAACATACTTTTGCTAACTTCAAAAGTACTAGGGAAAGCGATCGTCGGCCTGTTGGCAGTGTTGTTAGTCGTCGTCCTTATCATCCATATCCCCGCGGTTCAACGTGGCCTGACATCGTCGGTATCCGGCTATTTATCTTCCAGGATCCAAAGCAAGGTTGAGATCGAATCCATACGGTTCTCCTTGCTAGGGAGAGTATCAATCAAAGGTTTGAAAGTCTGGGATCCTGAAGCCGCTGATATCTTCAGCTCAGGTGATGTTGAGGTAAGCACAAGCATTTTTAAACTGATACGCGGCAGGTTGATCTTCGATGAAATTCGCATTTCAGGAGTGAGCGGCAACCTGGTCCAAAATGAAAAGGGATTGAATATTCAATTCATAATCGATGCATTCACAGGTCCTCCATCCGATATTACACGAACAAGCACGGCTAGCACGAACCTTCAATTTAAAAAAGTTATACTTGAAGACATCACCTTTGCGTTCACTTCTGCAAACAATAGAACCAGTGTATCCACAAAGGTGGGAAAATTCAACGGGCAGAACATTGAAGTATCCATCAACCCCAATAAAATAAGCGCCAGCCAACTTCAACTGGAGAATTCTACAACCAGAGTGTCTTATAGAGTATCAACGGATACGTCGGCCACAACCATTACCACTGAGGAAAGCTCTATGTTCGACACCGATTTCGGCAGCGGGTTCGATTTCGATATCAGGAATATCCAACTGGTTAAAAATGATCTCTTCATACACCGCGACAGCGTAATGACTTCGCAACGGTTCGATCCCAATCATCTTGAACTTGAAAACATTAGCCTTAGCGTATCGGACATAAAAGTCGATTCAATTTCACTGGCGGCAGCGTTGCATTCACTCTCAGTTCAATTACCCGGATTTACCTTGTCTGACGCGAACGCCGAAATCCAAATGAATCCCGATGCTATATCCCTCTCTGATCTTCATCTCTCCTCCAATTCAAATGACATCAATGGTGACTTCATGGCCGGCTACCAGGACTTTTCAGGGAAAAGAGACGCTCTGATTAAGGTGGATGTTTTGTGTCATGTTGATCCTCATGTGCTCTCCTACTTCTTAAACGACTCCATCATGACCTATTTTGACGGATGGGCGAGCTCTGAACTGAAATTCAAAAGTGATTACTCTAGAGGTAAGGGCGAAGTAAAGATGCTAAGCCTTAAAACGGCGTCAAGTCTCCTGGAAGGCAGAGGAACCTTCAACAATATATTGGAACGCGACAAAATATCGTGGAAAGACGCAGCATTGAATGTTGTTATAGGCAGCGAGTTCAGACATACGCTCGATCCCTTTATTAATGGCGTCACTCTCCCACCAGACGCAACCGTTAAGCTTACCAGCTCAGGGGATACCAAAAAAGTATTCGTCGATGGGAATATTGTCACGACCTGGGGTGAAGTAAAAACTGCAGGCTATATAACACATGTCCTGGAAAATGCAGGAATAAATGTCACCGTTGAGGGTCATGGAGTAGACGTGGGAAAATGGATGTCGTTGCCCTGGATCGGACCA
>DASVBA010000157.1:0-5998 GCA_036376095.1 Chryseolinea sp. | reverse complement strand
GTTTTCCATAATGTGGCCCATCCGTAACGGAAGATGATCACGTCGCCGGGAGTGATGCTGCCTTCGGATATACCTTGTTTTGCCAACGCTCCCTTTACGTCGGCAACCGTCACTTCATAACCATTGGAAAGTCGCTGTATTCCTTTATAGGCCGCAACGTCAACAAGAATTCCCCTTGACAGAATCGGTTTTACGTTTTGAACCCCGAGATGTTTCAGGCCGTCAGGGTGAACTACTTCTTCCTGGGTGAAGCCATTGTAATAAACACCTTTCATGGTACCGTCACCATACTTTATTAAGGCGCCGATGTGGCCGGGACCGTCAAACTGCGTTCCTACCTGGCCGAGTTCGCCGGTAATAACCTCTTCGTTGCCCAGCTGCATATTTTTTCCCGCTGCCGGACCTGTGTCGACTACCGAGATCTTATAGGAGCGCGTCCCAACATAAGGCATATTGCGTTCATAGGGATGACCGAGCTCATAGACCTTTCCCTCCTTAACATAGGTCATGGCTTTCATGATCTTTTCGGGAGTTATCCAGTTGGAAGCGCCGGCTTCGTCTTTTGGTCCCCAGAGCGGGCTAGGCCACCACGGCCCACGTTCCCGTGTTTGACTCAAGGCCGAGGAAACAACCATTACCGAAAGAAAAGATGTCAGGAGAGTTCTCATGGTTTTATTATTAGACAATTAATATATACAAAAGCTGCCGACAATAATTACACGGCGTCATTCATATTAATTGTCGGCGCAAAGTGGAAGAAAAAACGACTATATTAAGGTAGCATTCAGTAGCAAAGGATTTTGCCTTTGGTCGATTAATTCTCGCAAAACGATGTTACTATGGAAACAAATTCAATCAATAACACTATTACTTCTCCTCGAAGTATATCGATTCTAAAGCGATCCGCTTTTATCCTATTTCTTATTGTGCTGGCATGGCTGAATTCGTGCAATGTCCGGAACGAAACAGGAGATTCCGGTGAAGGTCATATAACGGGAGTAGTTACCGGACCAGATGGCCCCGAGGCGGGAGTCTGGGTGATAGCAGAAACAAATGATCTTAAGACGCGTTATGCCAAAATTGTTGTAACGGACGATAATGGAAATTATCTCATTCCCGATCTTCCGTCTGCAAACTATTCAGTATGGGTGCGCGGCTATGGTTTGGTAGACTCACCAAAAAAGGAAGCTAAGCCGGGTGCTACATTAAACCTCGACGCAGTGCCCGCGCCGGATGAGCGTGCTGCTGCAGAGTACTATCCTGCGGGCTACTGGTTTTCATTGCTCAAGGTTCCAGATAAGTCCGTTTTCCCGGGAACAGGTCCCGAAGGAAATGGCATCGCACCAAGTATGTTGAACCAGGCACAGTTCCTGCGAATTGTCAAATCCGGGACTTGTCTTGCATGCCATGCATTGGGTACCAAGGGCACGAGGGAATTTCAGCCTTCATTGGGAAAGTTTAATTCATCGGTTGAAGCATGGGAACGGCGCTTGCAATCCGGCCAGGCAGGTGGAAGTATGATCTCTGCTTTACATGGAGTTGGACGTGAAGAAGTGTTACGGATGTTTGCGGACTGGACTACACGTATCGCGGAAGGTGAAGTGCCGCCAGCACCACCGCGTCCACAAGGACTGGAACGGAACGTTGTTATCACCCAATGGGATTGGGCAGA
This sequence comes from Chryseolinea sp., assembly GCA_036376095.1. Taxonomy (GTDB): domain Bacteria; phylum Bacteroidota; class Bacteroidia; order Cytophagales; family Cyclobacteriaceae; genus Chryseolinea. The sequence goes on along the minus strand of DASVBA010000157.1, from coordinate 4,326 downwards.
TCCAAAGACCTATCTTCACGATCTTGTTTCAACCGACCGCCGTAATCCTACCATCAACCCTAATGGCTCGTTGTATGGCGCTGCTGAAGTAAGCGCCGATTATCTGCCGGTGCTGGATCCGGTTAAACATGAAGTAAGTAAAGTAGAGCTGACAGTCCGAGATACAAGTACGGAACTAGCCACCGGCCCACATATGCCACAACCCTCTCCCTACTGGGGCGATGAACCGATCTGGAGAAGCAAGACGAATGTTCATAACCCGATGATGGATGAAAACGGTAAAGTATGGATAACAGCAGCGGTACGACCATCCGATAACCCGGATTTTTGCAAAGAAGGATCGAACCATCCCTCTGCGAAATTATTCCCTGTGGAAAAGGCATATCGGCACCTCGGTTATTATGATCCTGAAACAAAAAAATATACGCACATCAGTACCTGCTTTAGTACGCATCACCTCATGTTTGCCGAGGATGACAAGAACACACTCTGGACGAGCGGCGGAGGCGAGGTCATCGGATGGTTGGATACAAAGAAGTACAGAGAAACAGGCGATGAGGAAGCTTCACAAGGTTGGACCGCCCTTATCCTTGATACCAATGGTAACGGAAAGCGCGATAAGTATGTTGAACCTGATGCTCCTGTTGATCCGAAGCTTGACAAACGAATTGCCAAAGGTCTTTATGCAGTTTCGCCTGCACCCGATGGATCGGTATGGGGATCGTCATTGGGATATCCGGGTGCTGTAATTCGTCTTGACCCGGGGTCAAACCCGCCTGCGACCGCTTTAGTGGAATATTATGAACTTCCCCTCGATGCCAAAGGCGAACCGGTGAATGGTTTTTCTCCACGCGGCATGGATGTCGATCGAAATGGTGTAGCGTGGGTTGCTCTTGCCAGCGGACATATGGCCAGCTTTGATCGAAGGAAATGTAAAGGCTCGCTGAATGGACCAAATGCGACAGGACAACATTGTCCGGAGGGATGGACTTTTTATAAAGAGCCACTGCCTCAACTTAAAGGAGTTACAACCGAAGGAAGCGCCGAGGCCAGTTATTATACGTGGGTGGATCAGTTCAATACCTCCGGGTTGGGCGACAACACGCCTATTAACACAGGCAATGAATCAGAGGGGTTGCTGGCCCTGAAGGATGGAAAGTGGGTTGTGATGCGTGTACCTTATCCGTTAGGATTCTATACAAAGTGGCTTGATGGTAGGATCGATGATCCGAATGCCGGCTGGAAGGGCAGGGGATTATGGGCAACTATCAGTACACGTACACCATTTCATATGGAGGGTGGAAAGGGCACGACAAGTAAAGTTTTCAAATTCCAGTTACGTCCGGATCCCCTGGCAAAATAACCTGAGATCGATTGCTGATACGTTAGCACCTTATTTTACGTTTTATCTTACGGAAATCGGTATCCTATGCAAAGAGCAATTGCAATCGCCCTTACTCTGATCGTTATCGCCATTGGCTGGGGAAGCCTTAAACTAGTCGAACCCCCCGATGTAGCGCCTGCATCGGAAGGAGAGAAAAAATTTTCCGCAGAGCGAGGCTTGACGTTTCTGAAAGAAATAGCTAAGGAGCCACATGCGGGCGGGACGCGGGCGCACGATGTTGTTCGGGATTACATTCTCAGTTATTGCAGGCAAATGGGCCTGGAAACCAATCTAATGGATCAGACCGGATTGGTTGCCAGGTCGAACTTTATAACGGCGGGCCGTACGCAGAATATACTTGCAAGGATGAAGGGGTCGAGGTCGGACAGAACCATTCTCGTTATGGCTCATTATGATTCGCAACCCAACACACCGGGGGCCAGTGATGATGGTATTGGGGTGGCTGCCATGATGGAATCCATGAGATTGTTGAAGAATGAGAAACCACTTGCCAACGATATTCTTTTTTTGTTCACCGATCTCGAAGAGTGTGGATTGCTGGGAGCGGAAGCGTTTGTTAGCCAGTATGCCGCACTGGATAGTATCGGATTGATCATAAATCTCGAAGCACGCGGTAATGCAGGCGTAGGCTTCACGTTCGAATTCTCCAAGCTTAATGGTTGGATGATGAGGCACTACCGTCAGGCCGTTGAACGACCCTATGCAAACTCATTCGCCTACGAGATCTATAAAATGATGCCGAATGATACTGACTTTTCAATGTTCAGAGAAACGAATATCAGCGGATTTAACACAGCGCTGATCTATGGTTATGCATACTATCATAGCATGGAGGACAAAGTTGAAAATCTCGACCTCAGAAGCTTCCAACACCTGGGAGATATACTTACCCAATCCCTTCAGCATTTCGGAAATCTGCCACTCGACAATACAAAGGATGAGGATATGGTATTTTTTACTCCCATTGGAAGTATGATGGTGCTATACCCGCTCAGCCTGGACATGCCTTTGATGGCATTGGCCTTTGTTCTTTGGTTTGTGCTTGTAATACAGGGAACGAAAAAGCGAAGGGTTAAGACGAGCTCAATTTTCGCTGGCATGGGTTTGTTCATAGGATTTTTTGTACTCAGCGGATTGTTAGTATGGGGACTGGCAAAGCTGATACTTCTGATCTATCCTCACTATACGAACTTTTATAGCAATAATTTTTACAATGCAACAGACTATTTCTGGGCTGTGGCCGGTGTGGTGTTGTTTTGTTTCGTCGCCTTGTTCAAATACGTGGCTTCAAAGGATTCTCTTGTTTCAGTAATGTTAGGCGCAGTTTTCATGCTGCTTGTCATCATGATAGGGATTAAAGTGAATCTTAACACCGGAGCTTATCTCATTTATTATCCGGTCATTATCCTGCTTATCGTATATCTCGCACTGTTCAACTTCAAGATAACGCGAAAGGATTCACCCGTGTTGTATGGAATCGCGCAGGTAATCGTAATAGCTCCTGCGTTGGCGTTGTGGATTCCCGTAGCCTATACGATATACGTTGTATTCAGTCTTTCAATGCCGTTGGGTGCCGTTTTACTATTGGCTTTCTGTGCCCCCTTTCTATTGCCCACCCTGGGTTTTATCAACTCGTTTGGAAGATTTGTTGCATGGATATTTCCCGCTGCTCTTACTATAACCGGATTGGTTATTGGCCATATGCATTCTGAATACACGAACCGTTATCCGCTGCAGACGGAGCTTATGTATGCCGCCGATGCGGACTCGAACGCTTCATATTGGATATCAACTCAGGAACGATTGGATCCATGGCTGGCAAACTATTTTACTGGCGAGACAAAAGGAGATTTTGATGAATTCTATCCCGGCCGGGGTAACATGTTTTGGAAAAGCAAAGCTCCCGCGCATTCGCTTACAAAGGGGAAGGTCGAAGTATTACTGGATTCATCCGTGGATTTACGGCGTCGCGTCAAATTAAGAGTAACGCCCGACAGTACAAGCAGAGGATTCAGAGTTTACTTCGTCAATAATGTTATGGCCCTGGCGTTAAACGAGAGAGTCATAGAAGCTAGTCAGGTCAGTGACCTAAAGTACATTCAGTTCCACGCTTCAACACCCGGAGGTACCACCATTGAACTGGAAATGCTACCGGATGAGCCACTTGATCTCTGGATCATCGAACAACGCCCCGGATTGCCAGGAGAGTTGCTCAAAGTGCCGCTGCCGCAAAACTTTATTTACGGCCCTGATTACATCTCGAATAGTACTCAGGTGAAGTATCAACTGAAGATATGATTTAATGTTTCAATCGAAACGTAATGAAATTTTTCCAACGAGAGATCGTCCTAGAGCCTTACGCAAGAGGATTCCATCTGATCACACGCCACATTGAAAGGAGTTTACCCGAGCTTCGTGAGATCAAAGTCGGCGTGCTGCAGGTATTTATCAAACACACATCGGCTGCACTTACCATTAACGAAAATGCTGATCCAACTGTGAGAGGAGATTTTGAACGTCATTTTAATGTAATGGTTCCCGAGAATGCGCCGTATTATCAACATGACACCGAAGGAGATGACGATATGCCTGCTCACATCAAGGCATCAGTTCTTGGAAGTTCAGTAACCATTCCCATCACAGACGGCGATTTAAACCTTGGTATGTGGCAGGGCATTTATTTATGTGAGCACCGGAATCGTGGTGAAGCACGCCATCTTGTACTGACTGCGTTTGGGGTATGAATTTTATTTCTTACTGCTTACCACCAACGTTTGGCTATTACCAGTGGCGGATTTTGGAAACGTTACCGTCCACCGTGACCAAATATAATAGCGAAGATAAAACTTTATACTTATTCATCACCCGCCATTGGTTATAGCTTTTGATGGTGGCTTGTGCCGCTCTGTATTCGGATAGAA
>DASVBA010000558.1:0-11842 GCA_036376095.1 Chryseolinea sp. | reverse complement strand
CTCTGCTGCGTTTTACCATGCCTGACAGATCTGCCTTAAAATCTTTTGCTTCAATACCATAATCGCTGGCATGCTTGAGATATTCAAAAACGTTGGCACTTTTCAACAATGCCTTTGTAGGGATGCAACCCCAGTTAAGGCAGATGCCGCCGAGCTCAGCCTTTTCAACCACGCCCACTTTCATCCCCAGTTGAGATGCACGGATAGCAGCAACGTAACCACCGGGGCCGCTACCGATCACGATCAGATCATATTTTGACATAGTATTGGATTTAAAATTCGCTGCCAAAGATAAACCGCCGTTCGCTCTTTCAAAAAGTTTGCTGTTTTAATTGAAATACTCCATCCCTACCGTGTTCAAGCAGAATTAGCCCAGTCCTGTTAACATCAAATTCTGATAGATTTGGCTATTTTTGAAACGTTAACGGAAAACCAAAACCGGGTACAGCCGACCGTGGGCTGTGATAACCTTATGAAATTATTAGAAGGAAAAACTGCACTTGTGACGGGCGCTTCTAAAGGGATCGGAAGAGCTATAGCGTTTCAATATGCTAACCACGGGGCCAACGTGGCCTTTACCTATCTATCAAGCGTCGAGCAGGGGCAGGCATTGGAGACTGAATTGAAGGCAAAAGGTATCAAGGCAAAAGGGTATCGCTCTGACGCTTCTGATTTTAGCCAGGCTGAAAAGCTGATAAATGACGTTATCACAGACTTCGGAACTTTAGATATACTTGTTAACAACGCCGGCATCACGCAAGACACACTTTTACTTCGGATGACTGAAGAGATGTGGGACAAGGTCATTAATGTAAACCTGAAATCATGCTTCAACACCGTAAAGGCGGCATCGAAGCAAATGATGAAGCAAAAAAGCGGATCAATCATTAACATGACCTCAATTGTGGGGCTGAAAGGGAACGCAGGACAAGCCAATTATGCTGCTTCAAAGGCTGGTATCATTGGATTTACAAAATCGGTTGCCCTCGAACTTGGTTCAAGAGGGATACGTTCTAATGCAGTGGCCCCTGGATTCATTGAAACTGAAATGACGGGAAAGCTAGACGAAAAGACAGTGCAGGGGTGGCGCGATGGGATACCATTGAAGCGTGGAGGCAAACCGGAAAATGTCGCTGATACCTGTGTGTTTCTTGGGTCTGATCTTTCGTCTTATATCACGGGCCAGGTAATTCAGGTGGATGGCGGACTGTTGACCTGAGTTCTTCCCACAGTTGAAAGCGCGAGCGCAGTTAAAATATAATAGAAATGGAACGAGAATTGAAACATCTCATAAAGATGCTTCAGCACACTTATGAAAGGAATGCATGGCATGGGCCCGCAGTAAAAGAAGTTCTCGAAAATATAACAGAAGCCGACGCCCACAAAAGATTTCCAAACTCCCACAGCATCATTGAATTGGTCGCGCACATGGCCGCATGGCGTATCTTCGTTGTTAAAAAGCTACAGGGCAATACTGAATATAAGGTTACCGACGAGATGAACTTTCCCACCCCGGCAATATGGTCGAAAGTAGTGGAAGAACTGGATGCCAGCCAGTCAAGGTTGATCGAGGCCCTGAAAGGATTTGATAGTTCGAAACTGTATGATCCGGTGCCCCACGGCTCTTATAACTATAATTTTTATACCCTTCTTCACGGTATCATTCATCATGATTTGTACCATACGGGGCAGATCGCGCTAATAAAGAAACAAACGATATAGCTGAGCCACAACGGCATATTTTCCAATATATTCCGAACATTCGTGAGCCGTTAACAGCCAAAAAAAATTCAGGCATAACTTGGAAACAAGGGATTCAGGCCATACGTTTGTGGTATCAAAGTCGAATAAGCACGTTCGCTTAATCGATTTATAAAGAAGCGTGGAGAGACGGGCTCTAAGAAACGCTAGCAACCTAATCCGAGATCAAGATGGAAAAAGGTGCTAAATCCCGATCCGCCAAAAGCGGAAAATATAAACCGGTTAAAAAAGATGAAAAAAATCATTGACAACATTACTGCCATCGAACGCCTGAGTGCTTATCTCAAAAATCTCTATTACTCGATCATCATCTATTCCGAGCACAACACCAGCATGTACATGTGTTGTTGTCGTGCCTGATGTTGCTGTAATCTGATTCGTTCAATCGCCAGCAGCCATTAGCCTATGACCCTGCCATGTGACAGGCAGTTCCGGTTACGGTTAAATCGACCCTCAATACATTATCAAATTCATAAAAAACTCTAAAACATTTTAGCTATGTCAAACTTACATTTCGAAACCCTCCAGCTACACGCAGGTCATGAAATTGATCCAACAACCCGTTCCCGCGCGGTTCCTATATATCAAACTACATCATTTACGTTCCGGGATTCCGAACACGGTGCCAATCTCTTTGCCCTCAAAGAGTTCGGTAACATTTATACCCGTATAATGAACCCAACAACGGATGTATTCGAAAAACGGATAGCAGCGCTTGAAGGTGGTGTTGCGGCGCTGGCGACAGGTTCCGGACAAGCTGCTCAATTCCTTGCACTTAACAACATTCTTCAGACGGGTGACAATTTTGTTTCAACGTCGTTTCTATACGGAGGTACTTATAACCAGTTCAAAGTCTCTTTCAAACGTCTCGGCATCGATGTTCGTTTTGCTGACGGCGACAAAGTCGAAGCTTTCGAAAAACACATCGACAAGAAAACAAAAGCCATATATCTCGAAACAATAGGCAATCCCGGATTTAACATTCCTGATTTTGAAGCAATTGCCGCGTTAGCTAAAAAACACGACCTGCCGCTTATCGTGGATAATACTTTTGGCGCTGCAGGCTACCTGTTCCGTCCCTTTGAACACGGCGCGAACGTCGTAGTGGAATCCGCTACAAAATGGATCGGTGGACACGGTACGTCTATCGGAGGCGTGATCGTCGACGGCGGAAACTACAATTGGGGCAACGGAAAATTCCCGCAGTTTATTGAACCGTCAGAAGGCTATCACGGATTAAAGTTCTGGGAAGTGTTCGGCGAGGGAAACCCTCTGGGACTACCGAACATAGCCTTTATAATCCGAGCGCGCGTTGAAGGACTTCGTGACTTCGGACCTTCATTGAGCCCGTTCAATTCGTTTCTGTTTCTACAGGGGCTGGAAACACTGTCACTGCGGGTTCAACGCTCAGTAGACAATGCACTGGCTCTCGCTCAATGGCTTGAGAAGCACGAGTTAGTTGAAGCCGTAAACTATCCCGGTTTAGAAAGCAGCCCTTATCACAAACTCGCCAAAAAATACTTGCGCAATGGATTCGGCGCTGTATTTTCTTTCACGCTCAAGGGAACAAAACAACACACTACCAAGTTTGTCGATAACCTGAAACTGCTTAGCCATCTCGCTAACCTTGGTGATGCCAAGACACTCATTATCCAGCCATCGGCCACGACACATCAACAACTGTCGGAAGAGGAACAGATCTCTACCGGTGTCCTTCCAAACTTACTGAGAATTTCCGCAGGCATCGAACACATTGATGACATCAAGGCTGACCTTCAACAGGCGTTTGAAAAAGTATTTGAAGGTGAATTGGTCAACTAACTATTTCGAGCAAAAATCGACGCACGGAAAAATTTATAAATCGAGGCTGCCATGTTCTCACTAAGAAAATAATACAGGACGGCCATAAGCATATGGAGAAACACGATCATACATTTCACTTTTCACATAACTTCCAGCTGGAATCCGGGGATTCGCTCTCCGGTTTCCAGCTAAAGTATACGACGCTTGGTAAACTCAATGCAGAACGGAGCAACGTTATCTGGATATGCCATGCACTCACAGGAAGTCCGGACTTTACCGACTGGTGGAGCGGGTTGTTCAGTGAAGGGAGATTTTTTGATCCAAGTCAATACTTCATCATTTGTGCCAACGTATTAGGTGGATGTTACGGATCGACCGGACACCTGTCGTTTAATCCGGCCACCAGCAAGCAGTTTTTTCACAATTTCCCAACCGTCACCAACAGGGATGTTGTAAGGGCGTTTGATCTGCTTCGTCAGGATCTGCGAATCGAGCAAGTTCATACACTCATCGGCGGATCCCTGGGAGGGCAACAGGTGCTCGAGTGGGCAATACTGCAACCCGATGTTTTTCAACATATTGTTCCCATTGCAACCAATGCGTATCATTCACCATGGGGAATAGCGTTTAACGAGGCGCAACGCCTGGCTATCGAGGCAGACGGTACCTGGAAAGAGAGTGATCAACGCGCAGGAATCGAGGGACTGAAGGCCGCAAGAGCTATTGGTATGTTGTCGTACCGCTATTATGATACGTACGGGCAGACACAGGCAGAAAAGAACAACGAAAAACTGGACGAATACAGGGCATCGACTTATCAGCGCTACCAGGGACAGAAGCTTGCCAACCGCTTCAATGCTTTCACCTATTATGGGCTGTCAAAGATGATGGATAGCCACAACGTTGGCAGGAACCGCGAAAGCATCGAGTCGGCGTTAAAATCCATTAAGGCAAAAACACTCGTCGTCGGTATTGACAGCGATATACTCTTCCCGCTGCATGAACAACGTTTCCTTGCGGAAACAATTCCCAACGCGCGGCTCGAGTTAATGACTTCGTTGTATGGTCACGACGGTTTCCTCGTTGAGTTCGAACAACTAAGTAATCATATCAGAAAGTTTTTTAAGGAAGACCTCGTGAGCGTCGAAACGAAACCAGTGTTGAAATAAAATATCAAAAAATATCGCACCTATGTCAGCAGAGAAGAACAACTCCAATGTTAATCACACAAAACATCGTCATCTCCGGTTGGGGCTGTTCGGATTCGGGTGTGTGGGCCAGGGACTTTACCATGTACTTGATGAAACCCCAGGTATAAAAGCAGAGATCAAAAAGATCTGTGTCAAGCACAAGAACAAACCGAGGCCGTTGTCTGAAGACCTTTTTACATTTGATGCAAGCGACGTTCTCAACGATCCTGAAATAGATGTAGTGGTTGAACTTATTGACGATGCGAATGCAGCCTTCGACATCGTACGCACTGCTTTACAGAACGGCAAGGCGGTAGTAACAGCAAACAAAAAAATGTTGGCCGAACACCTCGAGGAAATTTATGATCTTCAGCGCCAGTACGGCAAGCCAGTTCTTTATGAAGGGTCGGTGTGCGGCAGTATTCCGATAATCCGTAACCTCGAAGAATATTACGACAATGACCTTCTCACAGGTATCGAAGGGATCTTCAATGGATCGACAAACTACATACTTACAAAAGTATTTGAAGAAAGAACAAGTTATACTGAGGCGTTAAAAACGGCGCAACAACTGGGCTTTGCGGAATCTGATCCCAGCCTGGATGTCAAAGGATTTGATCCCAAATTCAAGCTGGTCATTGCGATTGCGCATACGTTCGGTGTTTTTGTAAAACCGGAAAACATCATCAACATCGGAATCGACCGCATTTCGGATATTGATTTGAAGTTTGCTCGTGACAATTGTTACGCAATCCGACTCATTGCACGTGCATTTAAAGTCAACAATCAGGTTTTTGGTTTTGTGGCCCCACAATTCATTGAATCAACCCACCCGTTGTACGCTGTCCGCAACGAGTACAATGCTGTCCAGGTTCAAAGCGCTTTCGCTGAACAGCAGCTGTTTGTCGGAAAGGGCGCAGGTAGTTATCCTACCGGCTCTGCTGTTCTCTCTGATATTTCGGCGTTGACCTACGACTATCGCTATGAATACAAGAAACTTCATCAAATCCATGACCTGAAGTTTTCAAACCGTCTTACCGTCGAGGCGTTCGTCAGCTTTGACCAGGGAAAGAACATCGCTATTGGCGATTTTGAACAGTTCGAATCGGGCTATGCGTCCCATGGACGACATTACATGGTTGGAAAAGTCAGTTTGGAGAAATTGAGCGAATGGTCAAAACTTGAAGGAGTCGGAATCATCCTGGCCCCAAATGCTACATTGGTGCCTCAGTCGGACTCAAAGGTCAAGAAAGAATTGAGTTTAGCATAATAGCACTATAAATTCCAGTAGAGAGAAGGCCGTTAACAATTAACGGCCTTTGTCTTTCCAATACATTGAGCAGCAGAGATTTATCAGGAAGGTAGACTACTATTTCCGCTGGTAAAAAAGTGTGCGTTTTTTATGCTGTTTCTACGTGACGGTCAATATATTTGTACCCGTTAAAATCCACTTGAGATGGTTATTATATCCTCGATCGTAGCATTCACCGTCGTCATCTTGTTGCTGGTGTTCATGCTGCTTCTTGCGCAGAAGAAATTAGTGCAGTCCGGTCCCGTAAAAATTCTTATAAATGGCGAGAGGACATTGACCGTTTCCGCCGGCAGTTCGTTGCTGTCGACGCTGGCGAATGAAAAGGTGTTTCTTCCTTCCGCATGCGGCGGGGGAGGAACCTGTGCGATGTGTAAGTGCGTAGTAGAATCGGGAGGCGGAGATGTATTGCCTACAGAGCTCGGGCATTTAACAAGGCAGGAAAAGAAAAATAACGTCCGGTTAGGATGCCAGGTTAAGGTAAAGCAAGATCTGAAGATCAGGATCCCCGAAGAGATTTTTGGTATTAAAAAATGGGAATGTGAAGTAGTATCGAATTACAACGTCTCGACGTTCATCAAGGAGTTTGTTGTGAAGCTTCCTCCTGGTGAAACATTAAAATTCGAGGCGGGTGGCTATATCCAGATTGATGTTCCGCCGATAACAGTGGACTACAAGACGATGGATATAACGCCACATCCGGAGTTGGGTCATAAAGCCGACGTTTTCCGTTCTGACTGGGATAAATTCAAGCTCTGGGATCTTAAGATGAAAAATGATGAGCAGATCTTCCGCGCTTATTCCATGGCAAATCATCCAGCTGAAGGAAATATTGTCATGCTCAATATCCGTGTAGCGACGCCTCCGTGGGACAGGGCCAACAATCGCTGGATGGATGTCAATCCCGGAATTTGTTCTTCTTACATTTTTGGACGTAAGCCAGGTGATAAAGTAATGATTTCAGGTCCTTACGGCGAATTCCATATCAATCCAACTCAGCGCGAAATGATCTATATCGGAGGTGGTGCAGGTATGGCTCCTTTGCGGGCGCAGATCTTCCATTTGTTCCACACCGAAAAGACGAAACGAAAAGTTTCATATTGGTACGGAGGCCGTTCTCGAAAGGAGTTATTCTACGTTGATCATTTCAGGAAGATAGAAAAGGAGTTCCCGAACTTTCAGTTCAACATTGGACTTTCAGAACCGCTGCCCGAAGACAACTGGACCGTGAAAAAGAGTCTCGATGACCGCCAGGCTGACGGCTACGTTGGATTTATACACCAGTGCCTTTTCGATTACTATCTTAAAAACCACCCTTCCCCTGAAGATGTCGAATACTACCTGTGTGGTCCGCCACTGATGAACGCGGCCGTGCTGAAAATGCTCGATGAGATGGGAATTCCTCACGACAACATAAGGTTTGACGATTTTGGAGGCTGATTTTTGAAATTATTTCAATAATTCATTTGAAAGGCCGGCAGGATGTCGGCCTTTTTTGATTTTAGAGGCAGTTTTCGTAACTAGTACGTCTAATTTCCCACGGTGAAAAAGGCTTTTGCCATATTCTTTCTTGCGCTTTTCCTCTTCAATGTAGGCGGCTACTATCTGGTTTACTGGGGATTGAATTCGAAAGCCAAAAAGGACCTGTTACACCGCCTTGACGCCGACAATTATTCGTCCGAAGAGCTCATAGTTATTTCGATTCCGATCTCCCTACCCTATCCGTTGCAGCAGCAGGGTTATGAACGAATTAATGGCGAGTTTGAATTCAACGGTGAATATTATAACCTGGTGAAGCAGCGCCTTGAGAACGACACGTTGTTCATGGTTTGTATCAAGGATAAGACACAGAAGAAGCTCGTGCACGGTCTTAACGAATACGCTAATTATGCCAACAACCTGCCGGCGCACGCTAGTCGTACACTGGATTTGTTTGGCGAATTGTTCAAGGATTATACAGCAGCATTTTTGGCGACTCTCTCTGTCGGCACCGGATGGGCTATCCCCATTGTTTACGGTGAGGGCCAGTTCGCATTACTTGACCTGGAATATCCTGTAATATCTCCCCCACCCCGGATCTGATCGCCTCTTCACTTACACCTTTCGAAATTATCGAAAGGGTGTATCTCACTTAGTCATGGTGTTGCATTCAATGCAATGACCCTATTTCCTTCGATTAACATTTTTAGACGATTAAAGAAATTCACATGAAAAAAATTATACAATTTTCAATATTCCTTATCACCCTGCTGGTCGCGGTTATTGCCGAGACATACGGACAAGGTTGCGTCGCCGTGAGGAACATGGCGAGTTCAGCGTTAGGTTTTGACAGCGTGCGAACAAACTCGTGGCAGGTTTCTGCTAACTATAGATATTTCCGTTCATTCCGTCACTTCAGAGGAAAAGAAGAGGAAGAAGAACGTGTAGAACAAGGGACTGAAGTAATCAACAATGATAATTCATTGCTCATTGGGATCAGCTATACAGCAAACAATCACTTCTCGTTTGGCCTGACTATCCCATACATTTATGTTGACCGATCTTCTTTATATGAACACTACGGAAATAATCCTACTACAAATCCCCGATTTCATACGCAGGCACAGGGCATCGGTGATATGCGCGTTCTCGGATACTACAATGCGGTACAAAACAGCAGGCTTAGCCTTATCCTTGGACTGGGTGTAAAGCTTCCCACTGGTAACTTCCATACAAAGGACTACTTCCACAAACTTGACCAGGAAGGACAAGATTCGCTGGTGTACAAAGTGGTTGATCAATCTATCCAACTCGGCGATGGCGGTTTAGGGGTTATTGTAGAATTTGACGCTAACTACGGCTTCAGCAAAGGATTTTCCGCCTATGCATCCGGTATGTATATGTCGAATCCCCGCAATACGAACGGCGTTGAAAGAAGTCCGAACTTGACTGGTGGCATTCCTCTGTCCAATGAGTTCTCAGTCGTTGATCAGTTCATGGCCAGGCTCGGCGCACGCTACAGTGTAAAACGACTCAATTTTGGTGTAGGCGGACGCATTGAAGGAATACCGTCAGAGGATCTCATCGGCGACAGCGACGGGTTCCGCAGGCCTGGATACATTATCTCGGCGGAACCTTCAATAGGATATTTTGTCGGAAAACACAGTTTCGGTGTCAGTGTTCCGATCGCACTTGAAAGGAACCGTACTCAAAATACAATCGATAAGATTCGGAGCGAACAAACCGGAACTCTAGTACAAGGCGACGCAGCTTTCGCCGATTGGTTATTGTCCATTTCGTATACTTACCGGTTAGGCAAATAGGTCTATACTTGTTAAATAAGTTGATAACGCTGTGCGAGAAATTGCACAGCGTTTTTTTTTATCGGATCTCAGGAATCGCGAAACGGACAATCGTCCCCTTACCTACTTCCGACTGGATGTCAATCTGTCCGTTGAGCTTGTCAACGGCTTCCTTCACAATATAAAGCCCCAAGCCCGAACCCGCGCCATCGTCTGTTGCACGGTAGAACATTTTGTAAACGTTTGGCAGGTGTTCTTTTTCAATACCCTTACCGTTATCCTGGATTGCCACGCTGGCCTCATGTTCGTTTATAATGACATCGACTTTAATTACGGGGTCCTTACCGTTCCGATACCTGATGGCATTAGAAATTATATTATTGAGAATGACCTTAAGCCTCCAGCGGTCGGAAAAAAATGGTTGTTTTTGTTCAATGTTCACTATCCTTTCCACGGCTTTACCTGCAGAGGTTGCAAACTTGAGTTGATTGAACGTCTCGTCGATGAGGGGTTCAAACAAGATCTCTTCCCGTTTTACTTCCAGCCTTGAATTTCGCGATTGGTCTAATATCTCCTTAATAAAGTCATCCTGCTGTAGAGCACTCTTGTTTATCATTTCAAGGTACATGTCCTTCATGGAAATGTCCTTGTCCTTTTTGGCAAGGTTGATAAGTCCCAGTACCGATGCGATCGGTGCGCGAAGATCGTGTGAAACACTATAGACGAAATTATCAAGCTCAGTGTTTCTCTTGCTTAGCTCGCGGTTCGTTCGTGCGATTTTTTCCTCTGCTTCTTTGCGGGTGTTTATTTCTTCGTTCAGGGCGCGTGTACGCTCCTGTACCATCGATTCCAGATTTTCATTAAATTCTTCAAGCTTTCGCTGAGCTTCTCCCCGTTCCTTGACCGTGGCTGACAGGATGATGGTTGAAATACTTATCACACCAATGAAGATCTGCAGCAGCAACATCGAGCTGTACGAATTGGCTAATACAAAGGGACCTCCACCTTTGATCGTTATGAAAATTGAAATGAGTGAAACTCCAAGCACGCCAGCAATCGCGACGATCAATTCAAAACGGAACGCGAGCCACAACAGGAATGGCAGCGCGAGGAATGGCAACGCGTGTTCTAAGGTGGGCCTGAGGTAGTCAACTTTGAGAAGAAGATAAATTCCAATGAGGCTGAGAGCGAATATCCCCACTTCCATCATTTTCTCGGAAGTGAATTTCAGCACAAACTTTCTTGCTGCAGCAAGGATAATGGGTGTGAACAACAAAATACCTACGACATTTCCGACCCACCAGGAGAAACTCGTCCGTAGGAGATTTTCCGTAGCCAATGTGTTGTTTATGAACAGACTCAATGTTCCGACGCCGGCTCCAAGACAGCACATCAGCAGGGTTACAAACAGAAATCTGAACGCATTTTTCGCATTTTTGAATGGGTAGTTGTCCTTGATCCAGATCTTGACCAGGTAATTTCCAAGAACAGCCTCGGCAGTATTTCCAACGGCAATCATGCTGCTGATGGTTATGATCGTCTGCGGGGGTAAGGACGCGTCATTCCAGTAGGCCATGATATTGGCGACGAGCGAACCAATGGTGATGCCAGGCCACGCGGATCTCCCAAGCAGAATGATCAATGCGAAACCGATGCCCGAAGGGGGCCACGCAGGTAGGGCAGTAGTGTTTTCGAACTCAAAAAAATAGCCCAACCTCGCGGACAAATAATACAACAACGCCACCCCAATGATCTTGAGGTCCAGGTTGTATTTAAGCGACAGTTTATCTATCAAGATTAATTATCTCATTATCAATCAAATATATCGATAACATTTTTCAGATCAACTACCCTACGCGAATGACCCTATGTTTTCGAAGATGATTTGCTTTTTTCGGGGGTCAGAATGAAATCGGTAATTCATGACAAACTTTATGTTACAACGTGGAATTGCCACTTTTCCAAAGTTTGTCGGTTATAGCCCCCTCAAGGCCTCCTGAACAAATGAAAAGCATATCTTCACGGGAGATTTCGGGAGCTTTATGGATCTGACAATTTTGTTTTCACCGGTAGATGAGTCTCTTTATTCATCGGTAACCTCCACATCGAGTTTTTTTAAGAGCATACATGTATTTAGCGAAAAAATGCCGGAATACCGGGGTGCACACCTCGCGATATTTGGCGTTGGCGAAGATCGCGGCAGTGCCGTTAACAAAGGAACCGCCTCCGGTCCTGATGAAATCCGCAAGAAGCTCTATAATTTAAAACGAGGCCTCGGTTCTTACCGCATTGTTGATTTAGGCAATCTTAACCCTGGACATGACCTCAATGAGACCTATATCAGGATCAGCGAAGTATGTCGCATGCTGTTGGAATTTAACGTCCTTCCAGTCATTATTGGCGGATCACACGATCTGGATTATGGACAGTACTCTGGTTATGAAACCCTCGCAAAACTTATCAGTCTGTTGAATGTTGATGCTTTTCTCGATCTCGAG